>NZ_AXBZ01000015.1:0-5212 GCF_000475295.1 Alcanivorax sp. P2S70 | reverse complement strand
AGCCACTGGCAGGCGAAGGCGACCACCGTGATGATGGCCAACTGGAAAGAAACGCTAAGATCCATGCAAGTCCTGTCTCAGGAAGGGGGTAGGGAGATCAGTGGCCGATAACGACCGTCACGATGGGCGGTGTTATGACGATGGCTTGCCAAAGACAAGGGGCGCATCAATGCGTCCAACATAGAGTGATCTCCCTCTAGACGCGCTAATACTCACAGTACCGGGACGTGCTGGCAACCCGTTTTTGAGTCGCTAAAGGTATGAGCCTGTTGACAATCGTCGCCTGAAAATAAATATGAACATGGTTCAATGTTTGCGTGATCCTCTGCCTGACATGCGCTACCATCCTGTTTCCCTGACCCTGTCTCCCGAATTCCGGAATCTTCATGTCCGCCATTAGCCCCGGCCGCCTGGCCATCATGTTGGGTACCCTTGTTGCACTGGGCCCGCTTGCCATCGATACGTATTTGCCCGCGCTGTTGACCATGGCGGGCCACTTTGATGTCCCGATTCATGATGTGGAGATCTCCGTCAGTGTCTATGTGCTTGGCGTCGCTCTGGGGCAGTGGCTTGGTGGCCCCTTTTCTGACCAGTATGGCCGTAAGCCTGTTGCCTGTACGGGGCTGGTACTGTTTATCGCCGCCAGCCTGATGATTCCGTGGTCTGTTACGGTGGAACAGTTGTATTTGCTGCGATTTGTGGAAGCTCTGGGCGGTGGCGCCACAGTGGTAATCGCCGCCGCTTCGGTGCGTGACCATTTTACCGGGCGACAGGCCGCGCAGGTTCTGACCACCATCGGCCTGGTGATGTTGCTGGCACCGTTGCTGGCGCCCGCCATCGGCTCCCTGCTGCTCAACACCCTGGGTTGGAAAAGCATCTTCATCATGTTGGCGGGGTATGGCGTTCTGGTATTCATGATGGTGGTCTTTCTGTTGCCCACAGTCCGTCGTCAGGATGCTTCCGCAGACAGTGAAAGTCTGCTTCGTCGCCTGTTTTTTGCCTACGGTCGTGTGATGCGTAACGGCCCTGCCATGGGGTTTATCCTGGCCAATGCCTTGTCGTTTACCGCCATGTTCACCTTCATCACCGATGCCGCTTTCCTTTATATGGAACATTTCGGGCTGAGCTCCAAACAGTTCCCACTGGCGTTTGGCGCCAATGTGGTCGCCATGCTGTCGCTCAATCGGCTTAATGTGTTGTTGCTGCGGCGGTATGAGACAGCGGCGATCATGAAAACAGGGCTGTTGATTCAGGCCGTTGCGGCCTTGAGCCTGTTACTGCTCACCCTTGGCGGCCTCTTGACCCTATGGCTGGCGATTCCACTGATCATGATAGTGTGCGGCATGATGGCCCTGGTGATGCCCAATGGCATTGCCAGCTTCCTGTCGCTCTTTGAGCGTGACAGCGGGGCGGCGACCGGCCTCAACGGGGCGCTGCAATTCCTGATGGCGGGGCTTGTCGGGGCACTACTTGGCACGCTGCATGACGGTACTCCGATCCCCATGACCGCACTGATGGCAGGCAGCAGCCTTCTGGCAATGGCCCTGTTTCTGCTTCTTGCCAGGCAAGGTGGGGCCAGCGCGAAGGGCTGACCCCGCTGGTTCGGGGCTATTGCCGGGTTACCTGATGGCCTGCGGGTTTCAGTGGTGGTAACCGCCAGGCCAGGGTGGCCAGGATTGCCGGCGCGAGCCAGGGAATCAGCATCCAGGGGGAAAGCGGAAGCGCACCATCGAACAACCGCTGCCCCAGAGGCCAAAGCGCCGCAAGGTGGATCAGGTTCGCCAGCAGCGCCGCACCGCCCCCCAGATAGAGTGCCTGCAGGGCGGTGGTACGGCGCAGCAGGTTGTGACCGGCGCCGAGAATGATCAACAGCTGATTGTCTTTGCCAATTTGTGCGGCACTGGATAACAAGGCAGCCAGTAGCACCAACAGGGCAGCAATCATCAACAGCACCCCGACCAGGAAGGCCGCGGTGCTGGCCTGACGTATGATTTCCTGCAGGGTTGTCAGGATCGCATTCACATCCAGCAGACTGATCTGGGGGTAGCGGCTAACCAGCTCTGCCAGCGCACCGGCTTCCGATTCCGGCAGATAGAAACTGGTAATCCAGGTCCGGCTCTGGGCTTCCAGCGTGCCGGGAGCAAAAATGAAGTAGAAATTCGGTGCAAAGCTTTCCCAGTCCACCTCCCTGAAACCCGTGATGGTGGCGTCGAAAGGCGCAGCCGCGCCGGTAAAGGTCAGGGCGTCGCCCACTTTTAGCCCCAGCGACTCCGCCAGTTTGCTTTCCACGGTGACTTCCCCTGCATGCCGGGCGAAACGCCCTTCGAGCAGGGTGTTGCTATCGGGCAAGCTATCAGACTCGGTCAGTGACAGGTCCCGGTTGAGTGCCCGGGTGCCACGGTCTTGCTCTTTGGTGACGGCTTCACGCACCGGTTCACCGTTCAAGCCGGTCAATCGTGCCCGCACCACAGGGTAAAGCGGTTGTTCGGCGCTTTCGTGCTGTGCAAGCCAGCCTTTGAAACCATCAATGTCGTTATCAAACAGGTTGATCACGAAATAATTCGGCGCCTGCTCCGGCAAGGTGGCCCGCCACTGGCCCAGCAGCTGGTTACCGGTCTGTAGTGACATGGACAGTACTGACAACGAAATAATCAGTGCCGCCAGTAATGGCAAGGTGGTGGTCTTGCGTCGGCTGAGACGGCGGAAGGCGAGACGAGCTGCTAACGGCGCTTTGCTGATCACTCGATCCAGACCACTAATCAAGGGCCACAACAGCAGGGGCAAGCCGATGGCCGCAACCAGGGTCACCAACAGCAACGGCCACAGACTTGCCAGCGAGCCGGTGAGCAGAGCGGCGAGGGGCAGCGGGGCGAGCACGGCGATGATCAGGGGCAGGGCCTGGCCGGTACTCCCGGCTTCATCGCGCAGCAGAGACAGCGGTGAGCGCTGCAGTTGTTGCCATAAGGTGGGCGCAGCAAACCCCAGCCACAGAACGGCAGGACCGATCAGGCCCTGTACCAGGGCACAGGCGGGCAGGTGTGAGCCTGCTTCCAGTGTCTGACTGATCCAGAGGCCGATACCCGTGGCAAGCAACGCCCCCGCCAGTGCAGGCAGGCACAGCGCTAATGCATCCGCGCCGAGTAATCGGCTGGCGATTTGACGCTGTGTTGCCCCGGCCGTCTTCATCACCGCACAGAGTGTCTGCTGCTGACGGGCACGATGACTGGCAGTGAGGTAAATGGCGGCCGCGCACAGCAGGATAACCAACATGACGGCCAGCTGTGACCAGAGAAACATTTGTCGAATAGGGCCGCGCTGGCGAAGCTCGGTATTCCTGGCGGTTTCGATTTCCTGATCGACCCGAAGAGTCGGCTCAAGACGCTCGGTAAGGCTTTCGTGCTCTGCTGCCGGCGCGGCGATAAGCACATGATGTTTATAGCGGCTGCCCGGGCCGAGTATGCCGCTGGCCTCCAGATCGTCGACAGCAATCAGCGCACGCGGATTCATGCTATAGAAACCCGATTGCTGATCGGGTTCCTGAACAATCACCCGTTCGATATTGAGCGACAGATTGCCCAGCGTCACGCTGTCACCGACAGACAGGCCAAGCCGGTCAAGGGCCTGGCCCGCCAGCCAGATATGGCCGGTGGCTGGAGCCTGTTGCGCAGCGTAAGGCGAAGAAAAACGGTCATCGCTGATCAGCAACTCCCCATAGAGAGGATAGTTGTGAGTTACCGCCCGGACGCTCGCCAGCAGGAACTGATCGTCCTGAATCAATACGCTGGCGAAATTCACGGTTTCGGCATGGCGCACGGTGTCGAGCAATTCACGCTGGGCAGGTTCCGGGAAGCGGGTGCCTTCCAGTACCAGGTCGCCGCCCAGGGCAACAGCGGTACGCTGACTGAAACGATCGTTTACGGTGTCCCGTAATGCCAGCATAGTGGTCATTGCCAGTGCCGCTACCAGCATGGCCAGGGCCTGAATACGAAAGGCAGGCGAGCGCCAGGGTTTGAGGAAGGCGCCGGACGTGCGTTGCTTACTCGCCACTGAGCTGACCCTCCTGAAGCGTGCAGGTGCGCTGACAACGGCTGGCCAGTTCCGGGTCGTGAGTCACCAGTACCAGAGCGGTCTGTTGTTCCTTATTCAACCGGAAGAGCAGGTCTGCAACATGGTCACCGTTGGCAAAATCCAGGCTGCCAGTGGGTTCATCGGCAAACAGGATGGCGGGGGAGACCGCAAAGGCGCGGGCCAGAGCGACCCGCTGTTGTTCACCGCCCGACAGTTGCGCCGGGAAATGGTGGTGACGCTGGCCAAGCCCTACCTGCTCGAGCCAGTGACTGGCGATGTCCCGGGCGTTGTCTCGCCCCAGGATTTCCAGAGGCAGCATGACGTTTTCCATGGCATTCAGGTCAGCCACCAGCTGAAACTGCTGAAACACAAAACCGCAATGCTTGCCGCGCAGGCGGGCTCTGGGGTCTTCGCTAAGGCTGCTGAATGCCTGGCCCTGTAGCAGGACTTCTCCGGATGTGGGCACATCCAGACCGGCCAACAAGGACAACAGTGTCGACTTGCCGGAGCCGGAAGGGCCCGTAATGGCCAGGCTGTCGCCAGCATTTACCTGTAACGTGATATTCTGCAACAGTGTCAGGTCGCCGTCCGGCCCGGAGACCTGTTTTCCTACATTTTTGGCATTCAGAACCGGAGTTGTATTGCTCATGTTGTCTCTCATGGTCAGGCCACTGTTGCTGATGGCACTTGTTGGATTCGCAACGCTAGCGCGTGCGAACGGGATTCTGATACTGGGCGATAGTATCAGTGCAGCCTATGGCATTGAAAAGTCACAAGGCTGGGTTCACCTGTTTGAACAGTCACTGGATGCGTCCTGCAGCAATCTGGAAGTGATCAATGCGTCAGTCAGTGGCGAAACCACTGCCGGTGGCAAAAGCCGGCTTCCCGGGCTGCTTGAGCAGCATCAACCGCAGATCGTGGTTATCGAACTGGGTGGCAATGATGGATTGCGTGGACTGTCCCCCATTATCATGAGACAGAATATCGCCCAGATGGTTTCCGTTAGCCGTGAAAGTGGCGCAACCCCGGTGATTCTTGGCATGCGAATCCCCCCGAACTATGGCAAACAGTATTCCCGTTTGTTTGAACAACAATTCACGCAAGTGGCAGTTGAACTGGATGTCCCTCTGTTTCCGTTTTTTCT
>NZ_AXBZ01000014.1:0-88614 GCF_000475295.1 Alcanivorax sp. P2S70 | reverse complement strand
AGGAGTTATTCAGAGGCTCCCCAGCGCGAGCGTCACTGCTGCACCATGCGACCAAAGTCAGGCCAGCAATACCCAGAGCGCACAGGCGATCAACCAGATCGCCACACAGCGCAACACCAGGCCCTGTAATTCTTCCATCGGCTGCATGCGCTCAAGCAATGAACTCTGTTCGTCAATGGGACTGAGGCCCGATGCGGCCCGGGCAGCATCCAGCAGCAGGCTGGCAGCAGCCTCGTCGCTATTGGCCAGAGAAAACCAGCGATGCCGCATGCTATCCATGACAGCGGCGAAATCCCCCGCCAGCGCCATGCTAAGCACCAGTAAACGTTGCACTGGCCAGCTCATCCAGCGATGCAGGGTCGCGATCGCAGAGGACTCCACCCCAACCCGTTGCAACCAGGCCTGATTCATCACCCACAGAAAGGCCCCGGGCAAACCCAGCACCATCAACCAGAAGATCACCGCAAAGACACGAAACTCACGCGCCAGGGCACGCTCGGATAATTGCTCTTGATAGGCAATCTCGGTGGGATCGCCTGTCACACCAAATTCTTCACTGGCCAAGGCAGCGAACCCTTCCGGGTCATTCATGCGTCCACGCACCAGAAGCTCATCCACATGCCGAAACTCACTTTGCCCGCCCATTAACCAGACAAGCACCAGCAGAGCCATCAACAGCCACAACCACTGCGCCCAGAACCCCTGTAACGCACACCCCAGCAACGCCAATAACACTGCCGGCAGCAACACCGCCAGTAGATACAGCAAGGGCCCATTCCCCAGCCGGTTACCCAGACTCTGAAGCCATGTCTGGTGACGGCTTCGCAGCGTAAGCCACTGAGGCCAACTGACCTCCAGACGACGCAACCCCAGCACCAGAATCAACACCAGAAACTTCATGCCATTTCCTCCCTGAAACGGACCAGATCGTCACGGTAACGGGCCCATTGAAATGCCGGACCCGGATCGGTTTTGCGCCCGGGCGCGATATGCTCATGGCCAGTGATGCGAGGGTCGGTGATCGCCGGATAGTGTTGCTGGAGCAACACGGTGAGCGCGGCCAGCGAGCGATACTGCGCGGCTTCATAGGGCACCGTATCCGCCCCTTCGAGCTCCACCCCAATAGAGTAATCATTGCAGTTGTCGCGCTGTTCAAACTGCGACACTCCCGCATGCCAGGCGCGTTTGTCACAAGGAACAAACTGCAACAGGCTGCCATCGCGACGAATAAGGAAGTGGGAGGAAACCCGCAGTTCATGGATTTCCCGAAAATAGGGGTGCGCATCCGGGTCCAGCGCGTTGTTGAAAAGCGCCGGAATCCAGGGGCCACCGAACTGCCCCGGGGGTAAGCTGATGTTGTGGATCACCAGAAGGGAGATATCGTCGGGGTCGGGACGATCGTTGAAATTGGGAGAGGGGCACCAATGTGCCTGATCCAGTCGATGTCCGGTGAGGGTAAGCACCCGCGCCAACTCCTTGTCTGCAATGACGGATGTCAGCGGCTAGCGGAGCCCGGGCAGGCAGCCCTGTTAATGTTGCATGCCCGCCTGCATCTTGCGCAGATCACCGATGACAGCTTCCAGGGCCCGGTCAAACAGGGCGCCTTCCTCAATGAGTTTAGCAGTCCCTTCATGCAGGGCAACGGCAAGGCTGTAAGCAGAAAATTCCTGCACTTTGATCCCGCGCCGGTTAGTGAAAACCAGTTTCAGCCCGGCACGAATATTGGCCGCGAGCTTGGCTCGGCGAGGCTCTTCTGCGTCCAGCAACTCAATCCACTGGCCAGGGGCCAGCTGGGACGCCTTTTTCACCAGGAAATGATTGTCAGGCAAACTTGCCTTTTCGGGCTCAGGCTCTGCAGTTTCTTCTGCCTTCACCGCCACCCTCTCAGTTTGGAGCCCCTTGAGCAACTGCTGGTGAACATCACGGAAAGACACCAGCAACTGGCGAGTTTCGGCCTCGTCGTAGCTGATCCGGGAAAGGCCGTCATGCAACGTTTTCAACAGTTTCGGGCTGAGCGCCTTGAGCTTTTCCAACGCAGCCTGATCGCGGTGCTCGAGGACACTCCAGACTACCGCATCCACCACCTTCACGTGCTGCTGCCAATCCGCACTCTGCTCACCTTCTCGCAACCAGGTCAGGTAGAGCACCTGCTGCCAGCCCTGGCGCAATAAGCGGACCACGACATCGGGAAGCTTGCGTCCCGCCATGCGCTTATCAAGGACGGCAACCACTTCCTGGCGCGCGTGTTCAGCCCGGGCCTTCCCTTCTTCCGCCTCCCGAACACGCTGCTCCACCTTCTCTGAGCGAGACTTCTGCCCATCGAAGAAGTGTTGAAACTCCTGTAAAAGTGAGGCGAAAAGGCTGGCATCATCTTCGAAGTCATCGATGATTCGATGGACCGCCTGATTAATCCGTTGATACAGGTCATCCTGAATCCCTTGCTGGGGATCCCACTGACATCCCGCCCGGGCCAGCATGTTGAGCAGCTGGCGCGCCTCATGGTTGTCATTGCTGAAAAAGGATTTGTCGGTGATGGCGACTTTAAGCAGCGGAATCTGCAAACGCCCTAATAACGCCTTGATATCCGACGGCAAGCCTTCGTCATCGAGAATGAAGTCAAACAGCATGGAAACCAGATTAATGACATCATCATCTGCCTGGTCCAGTGCATGAATGGCTTCTCCGTGCTCAGTATCGAGCATCTCGGACAGATCTTCCTTAAGGGTGACCCGCTCACCCTCCTGATCATCAAGGCTACGCTCCACCCGCTGCAGACGATTCAATACTCCCAGCAAATCATCCGAGCTGACCTGATGAACCGACGCAGGATTGGCCACTGGCGCACCGTTCATATAAGGAACGCCATTTTGCATTACCGCCATGGGCGCATTCATAGCTGCCGCGCCACCTGCCCCCGTGGCTGGAGACACACCACCACCCTGCATCCCGCGCATGGTGACCAGCAGCTCCTGCAGCAACCCGAACATCTGGTCATTCATCTGCCCGCCGCCCATGGCATGCCCTTCGCCACCCTCGGCGGAGCGCCCCAGCGAACGATTACCCGGCTTACGAGCAGGCGCGATAGGAGCCGATTTCATATCCGGGAGTACCCCGGCATCAATCAGGATCTTGTTCGCCTCGCTAATCATATAGCCTGTTTCGGCCATGACTTCGCGCTCAAACAACTTCAGCACGATCAGGCGGGCCTTGATGTCGATAGAGAGCTTCTCAAGCCCATCGTTAAAGGCCGACATCAGTTTGCGGGGTTCCAGGGGGTTATTTTTTTCAGAAAGAGAAACCTTGCCTTCCAGCAAGTACTCAATGCGGTGAGTAAGTACTCGCATCTGCTCATCGCAGCCGTTTCTGGCGCGTCGAGCCATATTGTCTAGCGCAACGGAAGTTTCCAGCTCATCTTCATTCACCAGGCTCAGAGAGTCCAGATCTACCGGCGCATCCAGAGCCGAAGGCGCTTCGGATAGAGGCTTCATTCCCTGAAACTGATTAACCAATGACTGACGGAAACCGGTTTCAAGGCCCGCCCGCTGGATACGCAGCTCTCGCATGGCCTCGAAATAGCGTTCGCGCTCGTTATCCGTTTCCTTCTCTGCCAGATCGTAAAGGGCATCGTCAGCCCCATCCAGCATGTCACTCAAATAGGCAGACACCAGTTTCAGGTAGCCATCACGGACCTTTTCCAGCGGACGCGGCAGCTGGCTTGGTGCCGCATTGCCGGTCACAGGCTTGAGTTTGGTGACATTGGACATGGAACCCCCAGCGGCGAGTCCGCCTCATCGGGACAAATAATTTGATACTTATAACTTACCACACAACCAAGCATACGAATTTTGAACTAGTTGGCACATGAACCAAAGTATAGGTTTGGCTTCCTGACCTGCCAACGCTTTTCATGCCCGGCGAATTCCCCTAGCCTAAGGCTTTTCAGGGGTTCTGGACGATAGCCATGGATGCAACCGTTACAATTCTCAAACAGATAAGTGGTATTTTGTGGGGATGGCCGGCACTCATCCTCATCGCCGGCACCGGCATCTACCTGACACTGGTTCTTCGCTTCCTTCCCCTGCGCCAGCTGGGCTTTGGTTTTCGCCAGATGTTTGGCCCCCAGACAGGGGTTGGCACCATTGGCGCCAGTGCCGCACTGGCCACCTCTCTCTCTGCCACCATCGGCACCGGCAATATTGTCGGGGTTGCCACCGCTATCCACTCTGGCGGCCCGGGCGCACTGGTCTGGATGTGGCTGATCGCCCTGGTCGGCATGGCCACCAAATACGCGGAAGCCGTACTGGCCGTGCATTACCGCGAAAAAGACGCTGCCGGCCAATATGTCGGCGGCCCCATGTACTACATTCAGAATGGTCTCGGCCGAAACTGGCGCTGGATGGCCCTGGCCTTTGCGGTGTTCGGCATGCTGGCAGGCTTCGGCATCGGCAACAGTGTGCAAGCGAACTCGGTGGCACACGGGTTAAGTGACAGCTTTGGCCTGCCCACCTGGGTCACCGGTGTCACTCTGGCCGTGTTGGTCGGACTTGTCGTACTGGGCGGCATGAAACGGATCGCCACGGTGGCGACCTTCATCGTGCCTTTCATGGCACTGGCCTACCTGCTGGCAGGCCTGATCGTGCTGGTGGACCACGCCAGCGCCATCCCGGACGCCCTGGCGCTCTGCTTCGAAAGCGCGTTTACCGGGACAGCCGCGGCCGGCGGGTTCGCCGGTGCACTGGTGAAAGAAGCGATCCGCTTCGGTGTTGCCCGGGGCATTTTCTCCAATGAAGCCGGCCTTGGCAGCGCGCCCATCGCCCACGCCTCTGCCAACACCGACCATCCTGCTCGCCAGGGGTCCATCGCGATGCTTGGCACCTTTATCGACACCATTATTGTCTGCTCCATTACCGGACTGGCAATCGTATCTACCGGGGTCTGGACCAGCGGTGCAGAGGGCGCACCACTGTCCGCCATGGCGTTCTCTGCCACTTTTGGCGACCTTGGCAATGCCATCGTTGCCTGCAGTCTCGCCATTTTTGCTTTTACCACCCTGCTAGGCTGGAGCCTGTACAGCGAACGGTGCACCCAATTCCTGTTTGGCCCCAAGGCCGTCATGCCGTTTCGGGTCGTCTGGGTAATCGCCATACCTCTGGGCGCCGTGGTCAGCCTGAATTTCGTTTGGGCGCTCGCCGACATCATGAATATCCTGATGGCGGTACCCAACTTGATCGCTCTGCTATTATTATCGCCCATTGTGCTTCAGCTGAGCCGTGAGTTTTTTAATCGCAAGGCCCCCTGACAGATTTATAAATGCTTATTTGCCCACGGCCACTGCCCGGCAGGCTCTATTGATGCCTGCCTCGCAGTTCCCGTCTGGCTCGATATTCCGGAACAAAACATGCCCGCACTACCTGACTACATTCGTGATGACATCCAGCGCAACGTCGCCTTTGCCCTTGAAGAGGACATTCGGTGTGGCGACATCACCGCACAACTCATTGATGCCAATCGCAGCAGCACCGCAACCGTTGTTACCCGTGAAAACGCTGTCATGTGTGGTCAAGCCTGGGCAGATGAAGTATTTCACCAGTTAGGTGATGTTCAGGTGCAATGGCATGTCACGGACGGAGACAGACTGGATGCCAACACCACAATCTGCACCCTGATTGGCAATACCCGCCAGATCCTCACTGGAGAACGCACTGCCCTGAATTTCCTGCAAACCCTGATGGGCACCGCCACCACCGCCCGCCACTATGCTGACACCGTCGCAGGGACGTCCGTGACGATTCTCGACACCCGAAAGACCTTGCCCGGTTTACGTGCAGCACAGAAATATGCCGTACTGTGTGGCGGCTGTGAAAATCATCGCATCGGACTGTATGACGCTTTCCTGATCAAGGAAAACCATGTAGCTGCCTGCGGAGGCATAACCGCGGCAATTGCACGGGCACGGGCACTGGCTCCAAACAAGAAAATCATTGTGGAAGTGGAAACTCTCGAAGAACTGAAGGAGGCAGCAGCGCTGAGTCCAGACCAGATCATGCTGGATAATTTCAGCGCGGACATGTTGGCGCAGGCATCCCAAATGGCCACATCATCCGCCCTTGAAGTGTCCGGCAACTTGACTGTGGAGAACGCCAAGGTATTGCCTGCCGGCCGCCATTGGTTCCTGTCTTCCGGCGCACTCACCAAGCATATTCAGGCGGTAGATCTATCGTTGCGGTTGCAACCCTGACTCTGGGCTTCGCCAATGCCTCTGCAGTATCACCCTGCGGAAGATTGCCTACACACGAATTGCTGGAAGGGAGTTTTTCATTTTACTCCCAACTCAACTACTCAATGGCGCTTGGAGTCTCTTCACTTCTGCCAAAATGATCGCACACGCTCCAGAAAAAATTGCCGAAGGCATTGCATGATAAAAAACGCCATCATACAAAGAGAGTACGAACAAGGTTGAGAAGAGAGAAAGGCCGGCATAGAGGTAGACAGAATCTGCCCCCTCCCTTCTGCAACACACAACTCCCCGCAGGAACAAAGACAACACCACAGTGAAGAAAATCACTGAAAATATGCCCCCCCATTCCAAAGTAACCTGCAGAAAGCCGTTATGCGCCTGAACCGCAAAGCCATCAGGAAAAGCACGCACAAATGCCTCACCACCATTACCCAAGAATGGGTGTTGCTTTATTTCATGAACGCTGTCTGCCCATATCGCAAACCGATTCGTACTTATTCCGTTAAGACTCTTAACTTGAACACTTCGATCAAATGCCTTTACCCAACCCATACCTTTTTGGTCTACAGGAAATTTAGCAGAAACCGCCATAGCTGCCACCAAAAGGCCTATATACAAAACCATCACCCCTGGAGCGCGAAGCCTTTCAAAAATAACAAAGAGAAAAAAGCAACCGGAGACGGAAGCCAGAATTGCCCCTCTAGACCCAGACCAAAGCATCAAAGAAAAAGAGAAGAAAAAAACCAAGCAAAACAGCATCTTACTCGAAAGAGTCACTTTGGCTCCACCCCAATAACCAACAACAGAAGCAACGCAAAGCAAATACCCAAAGTGTCTTATATTTGCAAAACCGGGAGGGTCATTAAGCCAATCAAAACCTGATGGAAACTCCATCAAACACCACGCCACAATCATCCTAATCCCGCCCCAAACTGCACCGGCAGCAACTCCCAGCAAAACAGCCAAAGCAGCAGAATGAATACGGGATACGAGCACAAAAGTAGCCGCAAAAAACAGGAAGTGAGCAGCCATCCCTGATGCTCGCCCCCAATCCCCTCCTACCAAATTAATTCCAAGTACAGCTATAAAGAAAAAAACAGCTATCCAGACATAAGGACTCCTGACAAAGTCTCTTACCCCGAAAGCAGATAGCACCAAAACTGAGAACACCATCTCAATAGCTGTTACCTTTGAGTTATTCCAGTAAACTGCATCCCCATTTATTACCCCAAACAAGAAAAACGCTACAAACGCCATTCCACATAGCACTTTTTCTTTTAGCCCCAACCCCCCAAACTCGGGAAACATGAAAACACTCCCCATCACATTTCCCTTTCGCCGTTTCCAATCAAAAACCTTACCCATGGAACCTTACCTTTTTTAAAATTTCTTGTTTTTTCCGCATGATCAAGAATTGGAGGCTCATGATCTCCAACCACAATCACAGCAACCCCCGACATGAATGGATTTTTCGCATACTCCGCAAGGTTCGCAAAGAATTGCGCGTGAAGGTTTAGGTTTCGGCATGACTGCGTTTCATCTCCAATACCAAGCTTCTCGCAATCGACCCTTCTCTTATCTAGATCCCTCAAATCATAAATGGAGTGACTATTTAACGTTAGCCAGTAATAAAAAACCTTCCCTTCTTGTTCGAACGCTCCCTGCAATTCTTCAAACATATCCGCATCACAAGCACCAGGAAAAGAATAGCAGCGCCTCTCCCAGACTTTACTCTCAAAAAAAACTGCTGAGTCAAAACCGACTTTGGGATACCAACTGGTTCGGTCGTACATCAAACCCGCT
Source organism: Alcanivorax sp. P2S70 (assembly GCF_000475295.1). NCBI lineage: Bacteria > Pseudomonadati > Pseudomonadota > Gammaproteobacteria > Oceanospirillales > Alcanivoracaceae > Alcanivorax > Alcanivorax sp. P2S70. The sequence continues at coordinate 80,573 of NZ_AXBZ01000014.1, read as the reverse complement.
GCTCCGTGCATAGAAAATGTTTTATAACCATCTTTCTTTAAAATGTTAGGCAGGCACATAGATAGCTCATCGCGATCCTTAAAACTAAAATGTAATGGCCTAAGCGCACAAAGCTCTCTCATTTCCGCGTCAATAGTAATACCGGAGAAGTCGATATCCCCCTGAGAGATTTTAGAGATTACTGAATTTTCAGAATACAACGGCTCAAGAACAGCTTTCATTACCGCTGACTCACTGACCCCCCATGACTCTGCGACAATCAATAGTATTTTTTCTGGTTTTTCACCTCTTCCCTGAAAAAAAACCTCGGTAACGCCAAAGTTTGGCTCTTCCGCGAAGGCGGCACCCTCATCGTCAAACCGATCAAAAAATGCCCCCTGCCGGCTTTCAAATGCAAACACCCATTGACTGCCAATCAATCCAGTTTTGGAGACTCTCCAAACTTTTTCTCCGCTATCCTCACCTAAAATAGATTCCGCCGCATACAGCAAAACAAAAGCGTTAATAACAACAAGAAAAACCGTTTTATCTACGCGAAATAAACTATACAAAGACAGAGAGACAAGCCCCAAGCAGAACAAAACCGAAAACCCGGCAAACACCTGGTAAGACCACGGCGCAACAGGAATAAACCTGGCCAAATAAAGCAAATCAAATACATCAATAATCGGAAAAACCTGGCCAACCAGAGCCAAGGCATCAAAGAAAAAAGCCAAAACGACAAGAACCGCCCCAACCCATCGAGACATAAAAACCATTACCAATGCAGAAAAAAAATAATCCACATTGAAAAATGGCCTCCCCATTTCGAAATAACCAGAAAACCCCCACCAAATCGCATTAGGAACTACTGCCAAAACGACCAAAATCAAAACCACATCGTTGAAAATTTTTCTTTTAGTCACCAAGTGTCCCTTCTCTAAATCCCATGAATATGATTGCTTATTCGTGCCAAGAACTTTTTCATCAATTCGCCTGAAGCGGCATTTTCAGTATCAGAATTACCAAGCCAGACAAACACATCACCAAACTGGCTCAGGGCAACAACGCCTGCAGCGCCGGGCAGATACCCTTCCTTGACATACAATAATTCACCGACACGGGGAGAATACTCATAGAACGCATAACCGAAACAGTTTCTTATCGCCTTATTATCACAACTGTCTGGGCGCCCTTGCAGTAGCAGCGAGCCAAGATCTGACATGACGATTTCGTGCATTAGAAACGCATAAGAATAGGCACTCCCTGTCATTCCCGCACCTGAAGAAATCGCATAAAAGTCAAACTTTCCACGGTTTATTTCACTGTACATTTGGTTATATCGATAATCATGCCATACCTCATCCTTCTCATACCGATACTCCGCAAACTTGATCCCCCTCCCTTCTAAATCAAAGAATTCATTGGCCAGCTCTCGATATTTTTTTTGATACACCTTTTCGAGCATCACACCCAACAAACAATAATTCAGGTTCGAATACTCGACAGGCCGATCTCGATTTACTTTTAAGCTGGCCAGATTTGCCATTGAATAAGGGCACCACGGCTTATCACCAACGACAAAAACAGAATCTCTATCCCTCTGATAAAAACCCGATCGATGAGAAAGAAGATCTCCAACCTGTACTTTTAACGGCCAATCTATTTTTTCTTGATGGCCATTACCATTCCATAGAATCTGGTCAATCTCAGAATCCAGCCCGATTTTCCCATCGGCTACAGCACGCATTACCGCTGCGGCTGTAATCGGCTTGGTCAGGCTTCCGTAGCGAAACCGGGTTTGAACCGAAACCCGTTCTCCCAGGAACTCAAACCGCTGAAGCCCCCCTATCTCACAGTGGCCTACCGAACCATCGCTACGCACCAAGGCTACCTGCCCAGAAAGCGTCTTCAGATCCTTAACAGCCGAAATAAGGGCCGACTCTAACCACAAAGGACTGCCTTCTGAGCAGCGCAGGGTCAGATTCGAAACAGCAGACTCCAAAGGGAAAAAGGCTCGATTGACCTCTTTTAGCCGGGTTGTCGATAAATGAACCACCGCAGCCAGCATAAGGAGCGAAACAGAAAGGAGGAGTAGCGCTGTCTTTGATAACTTGAATTCAGACATATACGGAACACCACAACGCAAAAGGGCACCTCATGGGTGCCCTTTTGCGTTAAGCTTGTTGCAGGTTGAATCAGCCACCAGAACCGGCTGCTTCAGTACCACAACCAGCAGGCTGGAATTTCTCTTCTGCAGTAGTGGTACAGCTCCAGGAGCCGCTCTCTGTACGGGTCCAGGTCAGGGATTCACCGTTGATTGCAGCGGAAGCGTTACCACCGAAAGTGGCGTCCAGCTCAGCGGTGTTAGCATCCAGGTCAATAGTCGCAGCAAGACCGTCTTGCAAGTCAGCACCCAGCAGGTTGCTGCTGCTCCAACCGAAATCACACTCGGTGTCGTCCTTGCCTTCCATCATGCAGGTCTCAACCACGGTACGCAGGGCGCCAACTTCACCCATTACACGGCTAACCTGAGACTTGGACACATAGTTCTGGTACTGCGGAATCGCTACGGCAGCCAGGATACCGATGATGGCAACCACGATCATCAGTTCGATAAGGGTGAAACCCTGTTGCATTTGCTTCTTCATGTCGTTTCTCCAACTTTTGGCAAATTTCTTATTGAGCTCACCCCTGGCGAGCATCTGCCGGTACAAATGCATGGACCGGGCCAACTTTTTTATCTCAGACTTTTTTCTGTTTCAACCCCCGAATTCCCTGCCTTTTGGCCTAGGCTCGCCGTTTTCGAACCAGCACCTTGAAACCGTACGCCACGGCAAGCCTCTCACACACCTTGTCACTAGGTGACCTATTTTGTCACACCCCCAGGGATTAATGACTTTCCTTGTCACTGCAAACACACTCTTGGGACCTTATATGAGAAACCCCTCGCAAGATGCTGATTTTCCGACCCCCGGCCTTCCCTCTGCCCACCACAAACGGTATGTTACGAAAAAAGTGTTGGGCATACCGACCATTCTAAGCAATAACAAGCAGGGTGCCATGGCCAGTCAGAACGTCACTTTCAGTGGTTTGCCGCAGCGATTACTAAAGCAGGAGCTGCTGACCGCCGATGCCATTCAGGAAATACAGCAACAGGCTCGCCAGGAACGGGTCAGCCTGGTTCACAAGCTGGTGGAATCCGGCAAGCTGTCCGCCAAAGTCGTGGCCAATGCCGTAGCGGAAGAGTTTGGCGACCCAATTCTTGATTTGAGCGCATTCCAGCGAGACAGCCTGATCAGGGACCTTGTCGATCCGAAACTGATCACCAAACACCATGTTCTCCCCCTGTTTCGCCGTGGCAGCCGCTTATATGTTGCCGTGGCCGATCCGACCAATCTCCCCGCACTGGAAGAGATCCGCTTTAATACGGGTCTGAATGTCGAAACCATTATTGTTGAGGAAGACAAACTCACCCACTGGATCGACAATCTGGAGTCCGAGGCCGATGAGGGCGCCTTTGATGATCTGGATGACGGTCTTGATGACCTGAATATCAGTGCGGCGGAAGAGAAGGACGACGAAACCAAATCTGGCTCCGACGATGCTCCTATCGTCCGCTTCGTCAACAAGTTACTGCTGGACGCCATTAAAGGTGGCGCCTCAGACCTTCACTTTGAGCCCTATGAAAAATCCTACCGGGTTCGCTTTCGCCAAGATGGCATTTTACAGACCGTATCCAAGCCTCCCATCAACATAGCCAGCAAGCTGGCCGCGCGCCTTAAGGTAATGTCCCGGTTGGACATTTCTGAACGGCGAGTGCCTCAGGATGGGCGGATCAAACTGAAAATCTCCAAGACCCGGGCAATCGACTTCCGGGTAAACACCTGCCCGACCCTGTTTGGCGAGAAAATCGTTCTGCGAATTCTGGATCCCGAGTCCGCCAAGATGGGCATTGATGCCCTTGGCTATGAAGAGGGCCAGAAGCAGCTGTACCTTGATGCGCTGCATAAGCCGCAGGGCATGATTCTTGTCACCGGGCCCACCGGGTCAGGTAAAACCGTCTCTCTTTATACTGGGGTAAACATTCTCAACACCCCTGAGCGCAACATCTCGACGGCAGAAGACCCTGTGGAGATTAATCTGGAAGGCATCAACCAGGTTAACGTCAATCCCAAGCAGGGAATGGATTTTGCGTCTGCCTTGCGCGCCTTCCTGCGCCAGGATCCAGATATCATTCTGGTAGGGGAGATCCGGGATCTGGAAACCGCCAACATCGCCATCAAGGCCGCCCAGACAGGTCACCTTGTGCTGTCGACTCTGCATACCAACAGTGCGCCGGAAACATTAACCCGTCTGCGGAACATGGGTGTCCCCTCGTTCAATATTGCTACCTCGGTCATTTTGATCATCGCCCAGCGTCTGGCACGGCGGTTGTGTGAATACTGCAAGGAAAGCGTGGATATCCCGAAACAATCACTGCTTGAGATGGGTTTCACGGAAGAAGATGTCGCCAGCGGCTTTACTGTTTATGGCCCCGTTGGTTGTGAAAAGTGCAAAGGCGGTTACAAGGGACGACTGGGGGTGTATGAGGTTGTCCGGATCACAGACGGTATTGCCCGTATCATCATGCAGGAAGGCAACTCCATTGAAATTGCCGACCAGTGTAGAAAAGATGGCTTCAATGACCTGCACCGGTCGGGCCTGGTCAAGGTCATGCAGGGGATAACCAGCCTGGAAGAAATTAACCGTGTAACAAGCGGACATTAATTATGGCAACGAAAGCAGCAGAACAAAAAAACGCAACCTTTCTCTATGAAGGCATAGACCGACAAGGGAAGAAGGTCAAGGGGGAAACCTCCGGCAAAGGCCCTGCACTGGTTCGCGCAGAATTGCGTAAACAGGGCATCAATGCCAAGAAGGTGGTAAAGAAGCGGGAAATCAACATTGGCGGCAAGAAGAAAATCAAGCCAATGGACATCGCTATCTTTACCCGCCAGATGGCAACCATGATGAAAGCCGGGGTTCCCCTGGTACAGGCCTTCGAAATTGTTGCCGATGGGCTGGATAACCCGTCAATGAAAGACCTTGTACTCAAGCTCAAAGTGGAAGTGGAAGGCGGGAATAACTTTGCCGGCGCCCTCTCAAAGCACCCGGATTACTTCGACGACCTGTACTGTAGCCTGATTGATGCAGGGGAGCAGGCCGGCGCACTGGAAACCATGCTGGACCGGGTTGCCCTGTACAAGGAAAAAAGCGAAGCCCTCAAGCAAAAAATCAAGAAGGCCATGAAGTATCCTGCCACCGTCGTGGTCGCCGCTGTTATTGTGACCGCCATCCTGCTGTTGAAGGTGGTGCCGGTATTTCAGGATTTGTTTGAAGGTTTTGGCGCCGAACTGCCCGCGTTCACTATGTTCGTGATCAACCTGTCCAAGGGACTCAGTAACAACTTCCTGTTCATTCTGGTCGGCATTATTGCGTTCGTGGTGGGCTTCAGCACCCTGAAACGCAAGTCTGAAGCCTTCAGGAATGCGCTGGACCGGACCTATCTCAAACTGCCGATCGTGGGTGACCTGACTTTCAAGTCCACTATCGCCCGTTATGCACGAACCTTGTCCACAACGTTTTCCGCTGGTGTTCCGCTCATCGAAGCACTGGATGCCTGTGCCGGCGCCACCGGCAACGTGGTGTACCGAAATGCGGTGCATCAGATCAAGGATGATGTGGCCACCGGGCAGCAGCTTCAGTTCGCCATGCGAGCCACCGGCGTGTTCCCGGCCATGGCCTTGCAGATGACTGCCATCGGCGAAGAATCCGGCGCCTTGGACGCCATGCTGGAAAAAGTCGCCGTGTACTATGAAGACGAAGTAGATAACGCCGTCGATGGACTGACCAGCATGATGGAACCCTTGATCATGGCGGTACTGGGGGTTCTCATCGGTGGCTTGATTGTTGCCATGTACCTGCCAATCTTCCAGCTGGGTAATGTTGTAGGCTAAGAATGCAAGACACCTTTGAATTGTTATCTGAAAGCCCAACCTTACTGGTTGGGCTTTGTGCTTTTTTCGGGCTGCTGGTCGGCAGCTTTCTGAATGTGGTGATATACCGCCTGCCTGAGATGATGATGCGCAGCTGGCGGCATGAGGCGCGCGAGATTCTCGAATTACCCGAAGAACCGGACAACGAGATATTCAATCTGGTGACCCCGCGCTCGCGCTGCCCCAAGTGTCAGCACGCCATTGCCTGGTACGAAAACGTACCGGTTGTCAGCTGGCTAGCGCTTAAGGGCCGTTGTCGCGGGTGCGCCACTCCCATCAGCAAACGCTACCCCCTTATCGAGCTCGTCAGTGGACTTCTCGCTGGCATCTGTGCCTGGCAGTTTGGCTATGGCGGATGGCTGGTATTCACCCTTGCGGCGACGTGGACACTGTTGGCCGCGGCCATGATTGATGCCGACACGACCCTGTTGCCGGATGATCTCAACTACCCTCTACTCTGGGCTGGCCTGCTTGCGGCCCTGCTGGGCATCTCGCCCGTGTCCCTGCCTGATGCCGTGATTGGCGCCATGGCAGGCTACCTCTCCCTTTGGAGCGTGTATTGGCTGTTCAAACTGCTAACCGGGAAGGAAGGCATGGGGTACGGGGACTTTAAACTGCTCGCGGCTCTCGGCGCCTGGGTGGGCTGGCAGTACCTGCCGCTGATTATCCTGCTCTCATCGGTGGTCGGTCTTGTCTTCGCAGTCGGCGCCATGGTCTTTGCTGGCCAGAAACGCACCCAGATCCCCTTCGGCCCCTACCTCGCCACGGCCGGGTGGATTGCCCTGCTGTGGGGCGATAGCATCGTCAACTCGTATCTGGGGATGTTCAAGGTCGGTTGATCCGCGCCCTCCTGCCCGTGTGGGAGCCATGCTCGCATGGCTCCTGCAAAAACAAAAAGTGAGAATACCAAGGAAATGTCATGTTCGTAGTGGGTCTTACCGGCGGCATTGGCAGCGGCAAAACCGCCGCAACGGATTATCTGGCCCAGCTGGGCATTACCATTGTGGATGCGGATCTGGCCTCGCGGGTGGTGGTGGAGCCCGGTCAGCCGGCATTGCAGGCGATTGCCGAGCGTTTTGGCGACCATGTGATCGCGAAAGATGGCGCCCTGGATCGACGCGCGCTGCGCGAAATCGTGTTTGCCGACCCGGACGCACTCAAGGCGCTGGAAGGCATCACCCACCCGGCCATTGGTCAGGAACTTCGCAACCAGATTGCTGCGAGCAAGTCGCCCTACACCGTGCTCGTTTCTCCCTTGCTGTTCGAGACAAGCCAGAAAGACCTGGTACAACGCACTCTGGTCATTGATGCACCTGCGGAACTGCAGGTGAAGCGCACCATGGCCCGGGACCAGGTACCCGAAGAGCAGGTTGCGGCCATCATGAAAGCTCAGTTGGAACGGACCCAACGGCTGGATCAGGCGGACGATGTCGTCGAGAACCATGGCTCGCTGCAGAGGCTACATGACCAGCTGGATGTGCTACACAAACTTTATCTGGATCTGGCCAGCCATCATTCGTAGGCTGAAACGCCTACGGGCTTCGCTGGCAAGCACCTCGCAACGGCGGAGATCGGCTCACGCCGATTTCCACCCTACGATGCTGACGCCTGACGCCTGACGCCTGACGCCTGACGTCAAAGAGGTTAAGATCCAGCCTTTCGCTGTCCACTATCAACTGTCAACTGATCTTTATGTCCGACAACACCACCCGCACCTATCCCTGTCCGCAATGCAAAAGCCTGACCCGCTTTGATAACAACCCCTGGCGGCCATTCTGTAGCGAACGCTGCAAACTCATTGATTTGGGGGACTGGGCGTCAGAGCGACATGCCATCCCGGGTGACCCGGAAACTCCCGGGATGGATTTCGAGGAACAGTGAAGGCTGCGCGAGCAGCATACCCTGTCAAGTTTTTCGGGTTTTTCCTTGTTTTTAAGCGCATGAGGCCGCGCCCGGAATCCGGGCGCGGCCTCATGCATTGAAGTCACAACCAGTCGCTTATCGCGACACTGTTAACTATTCACTGTTAACTGTTAACTCCAAAAGGCGCGGATGCCTGCGACGCCCACCGCGCCATGCTCTCGGGCAAGGCAGATGTCCTCCGGCCCCACTCCTCCCAGCATGTAGCAGGCAAGGGGTAACCCGCAGGCCCATTGGCCCGCTCTCTCCCAGCCCAGGGCGGGCTGGTCTGGATGAGTGGTTGTCGGGTTAACGGGTGAAATCAGTGCGCTATCCAGACCCAGGCTGACCGCTTTATCCAGCGCCTGCTGATCATGGCAAGCCGCCGAGACCACACCGGAAAAATCGGGACGGCGAGAGCAACCCATCAGCACACTGGCCGGCAGATGCAAACCGAACACACCCTCCGGCATTCCCCCTGCCATTCCGAGGGGAGAATCTGCCCTCAACCAGACGCGCACCCCTGCACGACGACAGGTCTCCAGAATGCGCTCGCGGGCAGGATGCTGACTCCAGGCGCGCAAATAGACTCCGGTTTGCATACTGTCCAGACGCTCGATACCCGTCAGCAACGTATTAAGCTCAATGGTATCGGGCACAATGGCAAGACACGGGGGGAGCATAATTGCTGTCACAACCGGCTGGTTAGCCGCCGGAAACGACAGTTCTGCCAGATCACTCAAGGCAAACCAGGCAACTTGCTGCCCTTCCCTGCCCGTGGGCACTCCTCGCCACCCGGTCACATCCCGAAAATGCAGGGTCACGTGCAAATCAGGGTACTGATGCGCAATGGTCATAAAAGGAGAAGAGAGGGACGACGCCATGCCCAGCTCTTCATAGAGCTCACGAGCCAACGCCTCATCAAGCCGCTCCCCCGGCTCCACTTTGCCACCGGGGAATTCCCAGCGGCCGCCCTGATGCTTGTGGTCCGGACGCTTGCTGAGACAGATACGCCCATCTTCGCCACGGATGATGGCGGCAACAACGGTAATGGCGGGAGTAGGTTCAGTGCTCATTTATCTGGGTCCATTCGCTCTGGCAGCGGCCGGGATAATATCGGAGCGTGCTTGCACACGAAGCAGTGGACTGCCGGCCCAGGCAAATTCACTCTCGCTTGCAAGCAAGCCCCTACAGGGCGATGAAGCCACAGCCTCTAGGTTCGGTATTCCGCGTTGATCTTCACATAGTCATAGCTGAAGTCACAGGTCCAGACCGTGCATTCAGCCTCACCGGCATTGAGCTCAGCACGGATGGAAATGTCAGGCTGGGCCATGACGGCCGACCCTTTGGCCTCCTGATAGTCTTCCGCTACGCCTCCCTGCTCGACCAGCAGCACATCACCAAGCCACACACTCACCTTACTAACGTCCAATGCAGCAATGGGAGCGCGGCCAATGGCCGCCAGAATCCTGCCCCAGTTAGGATCCGATGCAAACAGGGCGGTCTTGACGAGCGGAGAATGGGCGATAGTTTCCGCCACGATACGGGCATCCGCTTCGCTATCTGCCCCCGCCACCGTAATGGCCACAAACTTGGTAGCACCTTCACCGTCGCGCACCAGCGCTTGGGCAAGCTCGACGAAGACCTCTTCCAGTGCATTGAACAACAACTGACTGCCGGCATTCAGCTCGGTGATTTCCGGCATCTCCGCCTTCGCCGTGCTGATCAACATGCAGGCATCGTTGGTGGAGGTATCACCGTCTACTGTGACCCGATTGAAGGATTTGTCCGCCAATGCTTTTACCCACTGGTCCAACAGCGGCTTGGCGATGGGAGCGTCTGTGGCAATGTAGCCCAACATGGTCGCCATATTCGGCTTGATCATGCCCGACCCCTTCGACATGCCGGTCACGGTCACAGGGACACCCGCCATTTCCACCCGGCGGCTGGCCACTTTCGGGTAGGTGTCGGTGGTCATGATGCCTTCTGACGCTCGGCCCCAATGGTGTTCATCCAGGTCGGCCAAGGCCATTGGTAACCCTTTCTCGAACGCCGGCAACGGGAACTGCTCGCCAATCACTCCGGTGGAGTACGGCAGGATTTCGTCTTCCGCACAACCCGCCACTTGCGCCAGCAATCGACAGCTGGCCAGGCAGTTTTCCATACCCTTCTGCCCGGTGCCCGCATTGGCGTAGCCCGTATTGATCATCAAATACCTTGGCGTGGTTGTTGCCAGTCGCTGCCTGGCCACCTGCACCGGTGCGGCGCAGAAACGATTCAGGGTGAATACCCCGCTGACACGGGAACCTTCCGCCAGTTCCAGCACAACCAGATCCTTACGGTTGGCTTTCTTGATGCCCGCTTCCACGGCCGCAAGCCGGATACCGGGAACAGGTAACCACTCAGTCTGTGTCATAACCCTTTCCTTGAAAAATCAGCTACATGCTTCAAGCAGCAAGCGACAAGCCTAAACAAAGAAAGCACCGGCTTTGCCGGTGCTCTGGTTTCCTTGCAGCTTGAAGCTTCTCGCTTGAGACTGGGTTTATTCAATCTTGCCGTGACACTGCTTGTATTTCTTGCCAGATCCGCACGGGCAGGGTTCGTTACGCCCCACCTTGCGGCCGTCACGAACGACCGTTTTGGGCTGCTGGCCCTCGCGCTCACCTGAGGCCCCGGCTGTTCCATCGGTACCCGGCTCGGCCACCGCCTGCATTTTCATTTTTTCCGCCTGACGCTGCGCCTCTTCCTGCCGCTGCTGCTCCAAGCGTTCCAGCTCATCATCACGACGTACCTGGAAGCTGTGCAACACGCGAATCAGTTCGTGCTGAATCTGGTTTAACAGGGTCTGGAACAGCTCAAAAGCTTCTTTCTTGTATTCCTGCTTGGGATTTTTCTGGGCGTAACCACGCAGATGAATCCCCTGGCGCAGATGATCCATACTGGCCAGATGTTCTTTCCAGTGTCGATCCAGAATCTGCAGCATCAGATGCTTTTCAATACGGCGCAGGTCTTCAACACCAATCTCTGCCTCTTTGCGCTCGTAGTCTTGCTCCAGACTTTCCACCAGTTTCTCGACAACCCCGTCAATATGGAGCTGGTTGTCTTCATTCAACCACTGGCCAACCGGCGCATTGCTCTGGAACTCCGCTTCAAGAATTTTTTCCAGGCCCGGGATATCCCACTGATCCTCCACGGAACCCGGCGCCATATAATTGTGCACCACTTCCTGAAGCACATCGTAACGAATGCCTTTTACAGAATTGGTCAGATCCGCTGTCTCGAGAATCTGGTCACGCTGACTGTATATAACCTGACGCTGATCGTTGGCCACATCGTCATATTCCAGCAGGTTTTTGCGGATGTCGAAGTTGCGCCCTTCCACTTTACGCTGTGCGTTTTCGATCGCACGGGTCACCCAGCGGTGCTCGATGGCTTCACCGTTTTCCAGCCCCAGCGAACGCATCATGCCGCGGATACGATCCGAAGCGAAAATTCGCATCAGGTCATCTTCCATAGACAGGAAGAAACGGGTGTAACCGGGATCCCCCTGACGGCCGGCACGCCCGCGTAGCTGGTTGTCGATACGACGGGACTCATGGCGCTCGGTACCAATGATGTGCAGCCCCCCGGCCTCCATCACCTTGTCATGATTAGCCTGCCACTCTGCACGGATCTTTTCGGCCTGGGCTTCGGATGGCTCATCCATGTGTTTAATTTGCTCTTCCGGGTTACCCCCGAGCATGATGTCAGTACCCCGGCCTGCCATATTGGTGGCAATGGTCACGGCACCGGGACGACCCGCCTGGGCAATAATCTGTGCTTCACGCTGGTGGAACTTGGCGTTCAGGACTTCATGATGAATCTTGTCCTGTTTAAGCCGCTTGGAGAGATACTCAGAGGCCTCAATCGTGGCGGTACCGACCAGCACAGGCGCGCCCTTGTCTACCGCTTTTCTGATTTCGTCAACGATAGCATCGAATTTTTCCTGCAGGCTCAGATACACCAGGTCATTGGCATCCACCCTCACCATGGGTCTGTTGGTGGGGATAACCACCACATCCATGCCATAAATCTGGCGGAATTCCAGCGCTTCGGTATCGGCTGTACCGGTCATGCCGGACAACTTGTTATAGAGACGGAAGTAGTTCTGGAAGGTGGTGGACGCCAGCGTCTGGTTTTCCTGCTGAATGTTCACCCCTTCTTTGGCCTCAATCGCCTGGTGGATACCCTCTGACCAGCGACGGCCGGGCATGGTACGACCAGTATGCTCGTCCACAATCACAATCTGGCCACCCTGGACAATGTAGTCCCGGTCGACATGGAACAGGGCATGGGCCTTCAGGGCCGCGTGCACATGGTGCAGCAGGGCCAGGTTATGGGCTGCATAAAGGCTTTCACCTTCTTCCAAAAGGCCATTGCTGACCAACAGGGATTCGATCTTCTGATGGCCATCTTCGGTCAGTTCCACCTGCCGCTGTTTCTCATCGACGAAATAATCGCCTTCGTCTTCCTCTGTCTGCCCTTTCAGATTTGGCATCAACTTGTTGATGGCCATGTACAGCTCGGAGGAATCCGACGCCGGGCCGGAGATGATCAGCGGTGTACGCGCTTCATCAATAAGAATGGAATCCACCTCATCGACAATGGCGTAATTCAACCCACGCTGAACCCGGTCTTCCAACCGGAAAGCCATATTGTCACGCAGGTAATCGAACCCGTACTCGTTATTGGTGCCGTAGGTTATGTCGGAATTATAGGCGACACGCTTCTGCTCGGAGGGCTGCTGGGACAAGATCACCCCAACCGACAGACCCAGGAACTCATAGAGCGGACGCATCCAGTTGGCATCCCGCTCGGCCAGGTAATCATTCACCGTCACCACGTGAACACCATGGCCGGACAAGGCGTTAAGATATGCTGGCAGGGTCGCGGTCAGGGTTTTACCCTCACCGGTGCGCATTTCAGAAATTCGCCCTTCATGGAGGGAAATCCCTCCCATCATCTGAACGTCGAAGTGACGCATGCCCATGACCCGGGTTGAAGCCTCACGGACCACCGCAAATGCTTCAGGCAGCAACTCATCCAGAGTCCTGCCTTGCTGGAAGGCGTCGCGGAATTCTGTTGTTTTGTGCTGTAACTCGCCGTCAGTCAGATTCGCCAGCGCTTCCCCATGGCTACCGATCGCTTCCACCAGCTTCGCCATGCGCTTGAGTTCACGATCATTCTTGGTGCCGATAATTTTTTTTACGATGGTACCCAGCATAAAACTTCCGATTCAGTAAACAGTCAGGCCACTCCGTCACGTGCGGGAAAAAACCGCCAGAACGAATTGTCGCGCACGCACGACCCCAGCGGACACGAGACGGACTCAGGCAAGGGAGCCATTCTAAACACAATAGTTTGGAGAGATAAGGTGGTATTCACGGTTATCAAGGCCTGCCCATGAAAAACGGCCCCTAAGGGGCCGTTTTCGCTGTCATTTCAGCGTCTTGCACGATAAATATAGGGCTGAGGGTTAACCTGGGCGCCATTTTTCAACACTTCGTAGTGCACATGCGGCCCTGTTGATCGTCCGGAATTACCGACTTTGGCAATGGTGTCCCCGGTCCTGACGATTTCCCCGGACTCAACCACCAGTTCCGCAGCATGCCCATAACGGGTGGTAATGCCGTTACCGTGGTTGATCTCCACCATTTTACCGTAACCAGATCGCTCGCCGGAAAATGTCACTACACCGGAGCCAGTGGCAATGATAGGAGTTCCCACCTTGCCTGCAAAGTCCACCCCCTTGTGCCAGGCCACACGACCTGTGAAGGGATCTGAGCGGCGACCAAAGCGGCTGGACATCCAGCCTTTACTAAGAGGGCGGCCGGACAACCAGGTCTGGTCTTCAATCTGCTTGTCAGCGAGCAGATCTTCCAGGATCTCCAACTGACGTTCGCGCCGCTCCAGGGTTGCCGTCATCTGGTCCACAGCCTCCATAAAGGAAGGCAGCTCATAGCTGGCACCTTCATCCGCAGACTCCGGACCACCCAGCCCGGGGATGGTACTGAAATCGAACTCGTCGCTGCCCACATCGGCCACTTCTACAAGCCGCTCGCCCAGCGCATCGAGACGCACCAGCCGCGCCTGGGCCTGGGCCAGTTTCAGGGTCAGGGCGCGAAACTGCTCCTGGCTCAGCTGATCCAGATCCGCCAGCGCCAGCTGTTGCTCATGGAGCTGTTCGGCAAAACGCTCGGTCATCACCGGGGTGAATTCGGGCTGATCGCTGACATGATAGATGAGTTGGTAAGTGCCCACTGCCACCAGTACCGGTAACAGCAGAAACACCCCCGCCAACATCCACGGCCAATGGCGGGGGACAGGCAGGGTACGCGAATGGCCGCGCTTGCTGTTAAGGACTATGATATTCATAAATTCGTGTAACGCACCGGTAAAAAGCCGCTTATTTCGACTAAATTCAAATAGTTACGCCCAACTCTTTATAATCTTTTTTACAATTGGCAGGCTAGTCTAAGTAAAAGCCATGAGCAAGACAACTTCGCCCAAAGCCCTCCTCTCACTGCTCAGCGGTAACGCCACCCTGTCAGCACTGATGCGAGAGGCAAGAAAATCACCCTCCCAGGCCGAGCAAAACCCGCTCGATTGCCTACCCCCCGCCCTGCGCGAGCGGGTGACGCTGATCCGGGATCAACAGCGCTGGCTAGCGCTGGTAGAAACCAGCGCTACCGCCCAGCTGCTGCGATTCCATCTTCCTCGGCTCCAGCAGGCACTACCCGGCGAACAGGTAAAGATTGTCGTGGGCGGCAAACGTCAGCCCGGACTGTCTGCCCACACTTATGCAGGCAAGGCGCGTGCCAACATTCCCAGACTTAGCCAGGAAAGTGCCCGACACATTCAGGCTTTGGCTGACACTATCGAGGATGACGGCCTAAAGGCATCACTGGAGCGCCTGGCCAGCCGCGGAGAAAGCGACTAAACCGCCATTAAACTCGCGATCCAGGCTCACGTCCGTTTGAAAAATGCTGTCACCGTGTAAACGGTGAGGGTTGATGCGCTGAAATTGCGCTCCCGTCGTTGCGGGTAATGAACCTCCGGCATAGCGGAGAGAGGCCCGAAGGGTACCAGCCAGCGGCGGGAGAACCGCCGGCTGGTCACAGGGCTTCGACGTGTGGCGGCCTTATTCGGCTGCCAGCACCGGTCGCATGTAAGAGACAGGTGCGTCGGTGGCATCTTCGAAAGTGACCACCTCATAGGAGTCCTCCTGACGGAGAATTTCCCGCAGTAGCGCGTTGTTGAGGGCATGGCCGGACTTGTGGCCAATGAACTCGCCAATCAGGCTGTGCCCCAGCAGATACAGATCGCCAATGGCATCCAGCATCTTGTGCTTGACGAATTCGTCCTCGTAACGCAGACCGTCCTCGTTAAGGATCCGGTATTCATCCACCACAATCGCGTTGTCTACGCTGCCGCCCAGCGCCAGGTTCTGGCTGCGCAGGAATTCGATATCCCGCATGAAACCGAACGTTCGGGCCCGCGCCACTTCTTTTACGAACGAGGTCGTAGAGAAGTCGATGCTGGACACCTGGTTTCGGTCTTCAAATACCGGGTGATCGAATTCAATGGAGAAAGTCACCTTGAAGCCATCAAAGGGCACGAACGTTGCCGTCTTGTCCCCTTCCCGCACCGTCACTTCCTTCTTGATGCGGATAAACTTCTTGGCGGCTTCCTGTTCCTTGATACCGGCTGACTGCAGCAGGAAGACGAACGGACCGGCACTGCCATCCATGATCGGCATTTCCGGTGCGGAGAGTTCCACAAAGGCATTATCAATGCCCAGGCCCGCCATGGCGGACAGGAAATGCTCCACAGTACCGACTTTCACGCCATCCTGAACCAGGGTGGATGAGAGTGTGGTTTCGCCCACCGCATCGGCGGCGGCCTTGATCTCCACCACCGGCTCCAGGTCCACACGCCGGAACACGATGCCGGTATCAACCGGTGCCGGGCGCACAGTCATGTAAACCTTTTCGCCGGTGTGAAGGCCCACGCCAGTTGCGCGGATCACGTTTTTCAGTGTTCGTTGTCTGATCATCTGTCTGTCACACAGCTGCGGGTATCCTCGGGATACCGCTTTCCTCAACACAAAATTAGGGCGCAATTATACTGCAACTCCCTGATTTTGCACCAATGCCGCCAGACCGTTAGTCGGCCTGACGACGCAGGAAGGTCGGAATATCAATGAAATCCAGATCTTCCGCGGTGTTTACCGCCTGCTGGCCACGACCGCTGGCTGCCTGCTGAGCGGCGCGTTTGCGCTCCACAGCGGGACGATCCAGATCACTGTAGTCCACTCGACCATCAGCGGCGACAGGAGTCTGACGGCCACGCACCACTTTTAGTTCCTGCTGGGCAGCACCCAGACCGGTGGCGACGACAGTCACACTGATGTTATCGCCCATATCCGGGTCGATCGCGGTACCGATGATCACGTTGGCATCTTCACCGGCCAGCTCACTGACGATCTCGCCCACTTCAGAGAACTCGTCCAGCGCGATGGATTCGTTAGCGGTGATGTTGACCAGAATGCCACGGGCGCCGCGGAGGTCCACATCTTCCAGCAGCGGGCTGGAAATGGCCGCACGAGCTGCATCAGCTGCACGTTCCTCGCCACTGGCGGTACCGGAGCCCATCATCGCCGTACCCAGCTCGCTCATTACTGTACGAACGTCGGCGAAATCCACGTTGATCATCCCCGGACGCACGATCAGATCGGCAATCCCTTTCACCGCACCCTGGAGTACGTCGTTGGCCGCCTTGAAGGCATCCAGCAGGCTGGTGGAACCACCCAGAACAGACTGCAGTTTTTCGTTGGGGATGGTGATCAGGGAGTGAACATGCTCCTTGAGCTCCTCGATCCCTTCCTGCGCAGAGCGCATGCGCTTCTTGCCTTCGAAGGGGAACGGCTTGGTCACAACCGCCACAGTGAGGATACCCAGCTCCTTGGCGATTTCCGCCACGACCGGAGCGGCACCGGTACCCGTACCGCCGCCCATGCCAGCGGTCACAAAGACCATATCGGCACCGTCCAGCAGTTCGGCAATGCGATCGCGGTCTTCCAGCGCAGATTGACGACCGATTTCGGGGTTAGCACCCGCACCCAGACCCTTGGTCACCTGGCTTCCCAGCTGAATCACGGTCTTGGCTTGAGCATTACGCAGGGCCTGTGCATCGGTGTTGGCGCAGATGAAATCCACCCCCTCAACACCGGAGCGAACCATGTGGTCCACGGCATTACCGCCGCCACCACCGACACCTACCACTTTGATTACCGCGCCATGGGGCACGCTGTCTTCCAGTTTGAATTGCATGGTTGATCTCCCGTTTGTTGCTTCCCTGTTTACTTCATAACGTCACGTCGAATGTTCCGGTGGTGTTACCGCGGCCCGGAACCGCCGCTTGCGCTCATTGGCGGTGATGTCGCGTTTCCAACAACACCGCCTTAAAAATTGCCTTTAAACCAGTTCTTGAAGCGCTCCATCCAGTCCACCTGTCCGCCACCGGCCTGGGCGCGAGCACTGCCACCGTCTTTTTCCATACGCTGGCCGTACAGCAACAGGCCCACCGCCGTGGAATAGATCGGGTTACGCACCACATCGGTGAGCCCGGCGATCCCCTGGGGCGCCCCCAGGCGTACCGGCATATGGAAAATTTCTTCTGCCAGATCTACCGCGCCTTCGATCTTGGAAGAGCCACCGGTGAGCACGATGCCGCCCGGGATCAGGTCCTCAAAACCGGAGCGGCGAATTTCCGCCTGCACCAGCGTGAACAACTCGTCGTAACGAGGCTCGACCACTTCGGCCAGATTCTGGCGGCTGAGGGTCCGTGGTGGACGGTCGCCAACGCTGGGCACCTTGATGGTTTCGTCGGCACCGGCCAGTTGGGTCAGCGCGCAGGCGTACTTGATCTTGATTTCGTCGGCATGCTGCTTGGGGGTACGCAGGGCCATGGCGATATCGTTGGTCACCTGGTCACCGGCAATCGGAATATTGGCGGTATGACGAATCGCCCCTTCGGTAAAGATGGCAATGTCTGTGGTGCCACCGCCGATATCCACAATACAGACACCCAGTTCACGCTCATCTTCCGTCAGCACCGCATGGGCACTGGCCAGCTGTTCGAGAATGATGTCGTCCACTTCCAGGTTGCAGCGACGCACACACTTCTCGATGTTCTGGGCCGCATTGACCGCACAGGTAACCAGATGCACCTTGGCTTCAAGACGCACGCCACTCATGCCAATGGGCTCACGGACACCTTCCTGATTGTCCACCACATATTCCTGTGGCAGCACATGCAGGGTCTTCTGGTCGGCCGGAATCGCTACCGCCTGGGCGGCATCAATGACCCGGTCGATATCAGCCTGGGCGACCTCACGATCACGAATGGCGACAATGCCGTGGGAGTTGAGGCTTCGCACATGAGAGCCGGCAATACCTGCGTAGACAGTGTGAATGTGACAGCCCGCCATCAGCTCTGCTTCTTCGACCGCGCGCTGAATGGAGCGCACCGTGGCCTCGATATCCACCACCACGCCTTTCTTCATGCCGCGAGAGGGCTGTGAGCCAATGCCGACGATTTCCATGGTGCCATCGGCAGATGTCTGCCCGACGATGGCCACCACCTTGGAGGTGCCAATGTCGAGACCGACAATCATGTTTTCCGTTTCTGTTGCCATGTCACCTAACTCCTAACTCTGCTCGCCCCAGGTCACCGCCATGCCATCTGCATAACGCAGATCCACGCGGGTGACGCGGCGACTGTCCGTGCTCAGCACACCCCGATAAAGCCGCACAAAGCGGCGAAGTTTGGTGGTGTACTGCTCACGGTCGACCACCAGTTGCATGTCATTATCCAGCGTCAGCCGCGCGGTCAGTCGTGCGTTGACGTCCATACTGCGAATGCCCAGATCCACATCCGCCAGCATCTTGCCCATGCTGTGATAGAAAGCCATGACTTCCTCCAGCCGTTGTTCAGGGCCATTCAGGTGTGGCAGGCCGCTCAGGTCGTACTGCTTGAGCGCCTTAAAGGGCTCCCCGCTATCCGACACCAACACGGTTTCGTTCCACACCGCCACCGGGCGCCGCTCTTCCACGGTCAACACCACGGTGTCGGGCCACTGGCGGCGCACTGACACGCCTTCTACCCAGCTCAGCCCCTGCGCCTGCTGGTAGATCTCTTCCAGCGGCACAGAAAAATAGTTTTCATCTCGCACCAGCGCCGCCAACGCGGTCTGGATCTGCTGCTGACGACGCACGTCTGTCACACCGTCAACGCCCACTTTGCGGATGGGATAACCATCCAGTGCGGCGGGCAGATAAATCACACCCAGCAACAGCACCACCGCCACACTGCCCACCAACATCCACGGCACCGCGGCAGACAATCGCTCCTGCAGCGGCACGCCCGCCTTCTTGGCAGGCTTGCGGCGAGCGCCACGGGGCGCCGGGGCATTGTTAGCCACCGGTCTGCTCCACCGCCAGCAGCAGGATCTCACCCACCAGGGCATCGAAATCACGGCCCGCCGCTTTCGCTGCCATGGGCACCAGGGAATGGTCTGTCATCCCCGGCACGGTATTCACTTCCAGCAACTGCCACTGGCCCTCGGCGTCGCGCATCACGTCCACACGGCCCCAGCCCCGGCAACCCGCCACACGGAAAGCGGTCAGCGCCAGCTGGCGGATGGCCTTTTCGTCAGCTTCGTCCAGCCCTGCCGGACAGAGGTATTCGGTGCTGTCAGACTGGTACTTGGCCTCGAAGTCATAAAAGGCATGGGGCGTCTTCAGACGAATGGCCGGCAACGCCTCATCGCCCAGCAGCGCCACGGTATACTCCGGACCGTTTACCCAGGCCTCGACCAGCACATCAGAATCGAACTTGCCCGCTTCCTCAAGCGCGGCGGCCAGCTGTTCCGCGTTATCGGCCTTGGCCATGCCAATAGAAGAGCCCTCATGGGCAGGCTTGATCATCAGCGGAAAGCCCAACTCCAACTCCTCACGACCGGCCACATAAAATGCCGGTGTCGGCAGCCCCGCGCCTTTCCACAATTGCTTGGTGCGCACCTTGTCCATGCCAATGGCCGAGGCCATTACCCCGGAGCCGGTGTAAGGGATGCCCAGGTGTTCGAGTACGCCCTGGATCACACCGTCTTCACCACCACGGCCATGCAGGGCAATAAAGGCGGCATCGAACCCCTTGAGGGTATCCACACTCTTGTCCGCAGGATCCACCAGCTCGGCAATCAACCCCAGGTTGCGCAACGCCTGATGCACGGCAGCACCACTTTTCAGTGACACCGGACGCTCGGCGGATTTGCCGCCTGCCAGTACCGCTACCCGGCCAATGCTGGCCAGTTGCTTCTTCAGCAGTACCTTATCCACGCTTGGCGCCTCCCTGTTCAGCCAGTTCCTTCGCAATGGCACCGACGTTGCCGGCCCCCTGAGTGACCAACAGATCACCATCACGAAGTTGGGTATTCAAAATAGTCGCCAATTTGGCCGGGTCATCGACAAACACCGGCTCCACCTGACCACGCTTGCGGATGCTGCGACACAGCGCCCGGGCATCAGCGCCAGGAATCGGATCTTCACCCGCGCCATACACTTCCAGCATCAGCAACACATCCACCCCGGACAGGACCTCCACGAAGTCCTCATAGAGATCCTGGGTGCGGGTATAGCGATGCGGCTGGAACAGCATGGCAAGACGACGGCCTGGCCAACCGGCACGAATCGCGTCAATGGTCACTCCAACCTCGCTGGGGTGATGACCGTAATCATCCACCAGGGTCGCGCTGCCACCGTCAAAGTGATATTCGCCCTGCACATCAAAGCGGCGCCCCACTCCCGAGAAATTATTCAGGCCACGAACGATAGCCTCGTCATCGGCGCCTTCGTCAGCCGACACCGCAATGGCTGCCAGGGCATTCAGCACATTGTGCTTGCCCGGCATGTTCAGAGAGATCTGCAGCGGCTCCCCTTCCTTGCGGATGACACGGAATGTGGTCGTCATGCCTTGCTGCTGAACGTCTTCGGCACGCAGGTCCGCATCTTCGCTGAAGCCGTAACGAATCACCTGACGATTCACCCGTGGTAACAGTTTTCGCACCACGGGATCATCCACACACATCACCGCCACACCGTAAAACGGCAGATTGTGGAGGAATTCCACAAAGGTGTTTTCCAGTTGCGCGAAATCACCACCGTAGGTGTGCATGTGATCGGCTTCGATGTTGGTGACGATGGCGCTCATGGGCTGCAGGTGCAGGAAGCTGGCATCGGATTCGTCGGCTTCTGCCACCAGGTAGCGACTCTGGCCAAGACGGGCATTGGTCCCGGCACTGTTCAGGCGCCCGCCAATAACGAAGGTGGGATCAAGCCCGGCTTCTGCCATGATCGCCGCCGTCATGGACGTCGTCGTTGTCTTGCCGTGGGTGCCGGCGACGGCGATGCCATGGCGGAAACGCATCAGCTCCGCCAGCATCTGTGCACGCGGCACCACCGGCACTCGCCGGGCATGGGCCTCGGCCACTTCCACGTTCTCGGTGTTGACCGCCGTCGACGTCACTACCACGTCGGCACCATCAATATTCTCGGCTCGATGACCGATTTCGACGCGCACACCAAGGCTGCGCAGGCGAGCGACCACCGGCGATTCCTTGATGTCACTGCCACTGATGGCATAGCCCTGATTGGCCAGCACCTCAGCGATACCGCACATCCCTACACCACCGATACCCACAAAATGGATACCGCGAATTCGGCGCATCTCCGGCACCGTATGGATGTTGTCGTTATCGGCCATTGGCCACCTCCTCACACAGCGTGGCCGCGCGCTCGGCGCTGTCGACCACGGCCTGCTCACGAGCTCGCTGTGCCATTTGCGACAGCGCACCCCGTTCTGCAACCGGTTTCAGTGTCGCGGCCAGGGTGGCCGCGCTCAGTTCCCGCTGGGGCAACAGCAGGGCCGCGCCCCGGTCTGACAACCAACGGGCGTTCAATGTCTGGTGGTCGTCCACTGCCGTGGGCAATGGAATGAACAGTGCCGCCACACCTGCGGCTGCCACCTCAGCCACCGTCAGGGCACCGGCGCGACAGATCACCAGATCCGCCCAGCCGTAGGCCTCTGCCATGTCATCAATAAACTCACTGACCTGGGCATTCATGCCCAGCGCGTCGTAAATCGGCGCGGCCTCGGCCGTGCGTCCCGCGCCACACTGATGGCGAACCTGAATATCGCGGCCCAGCACCGCCAACAGCAGTTCCGGCAGGTCCCGATTAAGCACCAAGGCTCCCTGACTGCCACCAACGATCAGTACGCGCAGGCCACCCTGATGCCGGGCATAGCGATTGACCGGTTCGGCAATGGCCGCAATGTCAGCCCGCACCGGGTTACCCACCCAGCACGCCTGCTTGCCAATGAACGCGCCCTCGAACCCTTCCAGCGTGACGGTGGCCATTTTGGACAGCAGTCGATTGGTCAATCCCGGTACGGCGTTCTGCTCATGCACTACCACCGGCACCTTGCACAGTCTTGCCGCCAACCCACCAGGGCCACTGGCAAAACCGCCAAACCCCACCGCCAGCACAGGCTGGCGCTGACGAATAATCTGACGCGCCTGCAGCACCGCACGTAGCAGGTTGAACGGCGCCGTCAGCTTGCGCTTGAGACCACCACCGCGCAGACGCGATACCGACAGCTCGGCAATGTCATAGCCATGTCGCCGCACCAGCTGGCCTTCCATTCCGTGCTCCGCTCCCAGCCAGAGAATGTCGAAGCCTCGCGCGCGCAACTGGTCTGCGACGGCAAGGGCAGGGAACACATGCCCCCCCGTGCCGCCAGCCATGATCAGGATGGTCCGACTCATCGCGCCGTCCTCCCTCTGGCTTTCAACTGTTCGGCTTCGGCCCCGGCCCGCAGGATCAACCCGATCATGGCGGCAGACACCAGCAGCGAAGAGCCGCCATAGCTGATAAAGGGCAGCGTTAGTCCCTTGGTCGGCAACATGCCCATGTTCACGCCCAGATTGATAAAGGCCTGGGAACAGAACACAAACGCACAGCCATAAACCAGGTAGGCGTGATACAGAAAACCGCGCTCTTCCAGCGAATGGCCCAGCCGGAAAACCCGCCAGCCCAGCAAGATAAAGCCGCTGATCAACGCGATATTTCCCAACAGCCCCAGTTCTTCTGCCATCACGGCATAAACGAAGTCGGTATGGGCTTCCGGCAGGTAAAACAGTTTCTGCACGCTGTTACCCAGCCCAACCCCTGTCAGGTGCCCGCGGCCGAAGGCAATCAGGCTCTGGGTCAACTGGTAACCCGCCCCGAACTGATCAGACCAGGGATCGGTAAAGGTCATCAGACGCGCCACGCGGTAGGGTTCGGCCACGGCCACCAGCGCCCCCAGCCCCACCGCCGTCAGACCAATCAACAGAAAACGCAGGGTCGGCACGCCAGACAGGAACAACATGCCCATGGCGGTAATACCCAGCACCACCACTGCACCAAAGTCCGGTTCCAGCAGCAGCAACAGCATCAATACGCCCAACAGCCCCAGCGGCAGCAAAAACGCTTTCCACTCTGCCTCCAGCGCCGCCTTGCGTTCTGCCACGTAGCCAGCCATGTACAACACGAAGCACAGCTTCACGATTTCCGATGCCTGGATTGTCAGGCCCGGCAGGGCAATCCAGCGAGTCGACCCGTTCACGGTGCGCCCCAGCCCCGGGATAAACACCATCACCAGCACCACCAGCGCCACCGGCAGCATCACAAAGCGCAGGCGCTCCAGCAGGGCCAGCGGGACCGCGTAATACACGAATGCGCCCACACCCAGTCCCAGGGCAAGGTAAATGCCATGGCGCAGGGCATAATAGAACGGGTCACCGAGACGGGTTTCGGCAATCTGCAAGCTCGCGGAGGACACCATCACCAGACCAGCCAACGCCAGCAGGATCGCGGTCCACAGCAACGGTTTGTCGACCCCTTTGCTATCCAGTTTCAGGATCATGCGCTCAGTCATGGCACACCTCCCGAACCCGTGATGCGAAATCATCCCCACGTGCCGCGAAGCCACTGTACATATCGAACGAGGCGCAGGCGGGCGACAACAGCACGGCATCACCAGGTTGGGCCAGAGCATGGGCCCGGGCCACAGCAGCCTGCATGTCAGCCACCAATTCACAGGGCGCCGCAGACATGCCTTCGGCCAGTACGTTTCGGTCTTCACCCATCAGCAAGGCAGCACGCAGATACTGACGAGCAGGCTCTGCCAGCGGCGAGAAATCCTGCCCTTTGCCCTGCCCGCCTCCGATCAGGATGACCTTGCCCTCAATGCTTTCGCCAATCCCTGTCAGCGCCGCCAGCGTGGCACCCACATTGGTCGCCTTGGAATCGTTGAACCAGCGCACGCCGCCACTATCGGCAACCAGCTGACAACGGTGGGCCAGCCCGGTGAAGGTTTTTACCGTGGCCAATGCCTTGTCACGGTTCAGCGCCAGCGCATCGCTGATGGCCAACACCGCGAGGATATTCATGGCATTGTGATGGCCGGTGAGCGCCAGCTCCGACAATTCCAACAATGGCTCACCACGGCACAGCAACTGTCCGCTCTCACTATCGAGGCGGTAATCGGCTTCCGGGTGTGCACCAAAGGTCACTTGTCTCGGCACCGTCGCAGGCGGACGGGTTGCCGGATCATCCCGATTCCATACCGCCACCTGACACCCGTCGTAAATGCGCTGCTTGGCCGCCAGGTAATCGGCAAAGCTGGCATAGCGGTCCAGATGGTCCTGAGAGACGTTAAGAATGGTGGCCACATCGGCGCTCAGGCTGTAGGTGGTTTCCAGCTGGAAGCTGGACAACTCAAGCACATAGAGCCTGGCCTGATCACTCAACAGATCCAGTGCAGGCACACCCAGATTGCCGCCGATGCCGGGATTCATTCCACAGGCATCCGCGACCTGACCCAGCAACGTCGTCACGGTGCTCTTGGCATTGGAACCGGTAATCGCCACGACGGGCTCACTGGCAGCGCGCGCAAACAGCTCCACATCACCAATGACTTCCTTGCCAGCCACAACCTGCTCGGCGATGGCGGGCGTAGAGACCGCCACCCCGGGGCTGACAATCAACCGACGGGCCTTTTTCATCCAGCCGGCCTTGAAGCCGCCGGTGTGAATTTTCACCTCAGGGAAGTCGGCTCGCAGGGCATCCAGACCCGCCGGCTCGGCACGGGTATCCAGCGCACGCACAGGCATCCCCTGATCCGTCAGATAACGGATCACGGAACGCCCGGATACGCCGAGGCCGATGACCAGATCGAAACCCTCTTTCGCCATATGCCTAACTCAAGCCCCTATCGGATCTTCAGGGTCGCCAGACCCACCAGTACAAGAATCACGGTGATGATCCAGAACCGCACAATAATCTTCGGCTCCGGCCACCCTTTCAGTTCAAAGTGGTGATGAATCGGCGCCATACGGAAAATCCGCCGGCCGGTAAGCTTGAACGAGCCCACCTGCAACATCACCGAGACCGTCTCCATCACAAACACACCGCCCATGATGAAGAGCACAATTTCCTGGCGGACGATCACCGCCATCACACCCAGCACGGCACCCAGTGCCAATGCCCCCACATCGCCCATGAACACCTGAGCGGGGTAGGCGTTGAACCACAGAAAACCCAGCCCGGCCCCACACAGTGCCGCAGAGATAATCACCAGCTCACCGGCACCGGCGACGTAGGGGATCTGCAGGTAGGTGGCAAATTCGGTATGCCCACCGGCATAGGCAAAGATGCCCAACGCGCCACCCACCAGCACGGTAGGCATGATGGCCAGCCCATCCAGCCCGTCGGTAAGGTTCACCGCGTTGCTGGTGCCGTTGATCACAAAGTAAGTCAGCACGATGTAGAACCAGCCCATGTTGATGGCCACGTTCTTGAAGAACGGCACAATCAGCTGGGTTTCCACCGGGCTTTGGGCCGTAAAGAACAGCGCAAACGCCGCCCCCAGCGAACCCACTGATAACCACAGATACTTCCACCGGGCGGGCAGACCGCGCGGGTTCTTTTCCACCACCTTGCGCCAGTCATCTACCCAACCCACGGCTCCAAAAATGAACAGCACCCCAAGGGTGATCCACACAAAGCGGTTGCTCAGATCCGCCCACAGCAACGTGGAAATGACAATGGCCACCAGAATCAGCGCCCCCCCCATGGTCGGGGTGCCGGCCTTACTCAAGTGGCTCTTGGGGCCATCCTCACGAATTGCCTGCCCGACCTGCTTTTCACGCAGCTTGCGGATCATGATCGGGCCTACCCAGAAGGCGATGAACAACGCCGTCAGCACGCTCAGGATGCCGCGCAGGGTGATGTACTGAACCACCAGAAAACCGTTATGGAACTGCGCCAGGTATTCAGCCAGCCAGAGCAACATCAGTGCGTCCCCTTTGTTTGTGTATGAGGGCCAGCGCCCAGTGTCAGTTGTTGCACCACCGCTTCCATGCCGGCCGTGCGCGAACCTTTCACCAACACGGTGCCGCCGTCTTGCAGCACCGGGGCACTCCAGTCCACCGCCTGTTGATGCTCATCGGCAATCAATGCCTGATCGCCAAATTCACTGGCCGCCGCTTGCGCGCCGCGCATGACGACCAGTCTGTCCAATCCTTTTTCACGGGCATACGCCCCCAACTCTGCGACCAGAGTGTCGGCCTGCGGCCCCAGCTCGCCCATGGCACCCAGCACCAGCATCCGTGGCGCCGGTTGACTGGCCAGCCAGTCGATTGCCGCACGCACCGAACCGGGATTGGCGTTGTAGGTATCGTCAACCAACACGCCCTGCGCTACCGGGTGCAGGTTCATACGCCCTGGCACCGGTTTGAGCGTAGCCAGCCGCGGCAGCACTTCGGCCAGCTCAACACCCAGCGCACGAACCGCTGCACATGCCATCAGGGCATTGTTGACCTGGTGGGCCCCCGGCAGTGGCACAGTGACCGTTTCACCCAGCGGCTGCAGGACAAATTCAGCCCGGTCCTGATGCAGAACAATTTGTTCGGCATACAGGTCTGCCGCCCCACGGGTGCTAATGCGAATCACATTGAGCCCGGCCTTGATGGCTTCGCCCGCAAAAAACTCGGCGAAGGAATCATCGTTGTTGATGATGGCCCGACCACCCGGCACACAGCCGCCAAAAATTTCCGCCTTGGCATTGGCAATGCCCTGCATGGAGCCAAATCCTTCCAGATGGGCACCGGTCACATTGGTCACCAGCACCACCTTCGGTTTGGTCAGTTGACTGGTCCAGGCGATTTCCCCCGGAGCATTGGCTCCCAGCTCAATCACTGCATAACGGTGCTCGGCCCGCAGCCGTAACAGGGTCAACGGCACACCAATGTCATTATTAAAGTTGCCCGCGGTGGCCAGAGTGTCGCTACCCAGCATGGCAGCGGCCATTTCCTTGACCGTGGTTTTCCCGGCATTGCCGGTCACCGCCAGACGCTCGGCGGTAAATTGATCGGCATAACCGCTGGCAAGCCGACCCAGCCCCTGACGGGTATCAGCGACCTGCACCGCAGAAGCAAAGACCTCCTGCTCACGATCGACCAGCGCCGCACTGGCACCGTTTGCCTGCGCTTGCGTCAGGAAATCATGGGCATCAAAGCGATCGCCCTTGAGGGCAACGAACAAGCTGCCCGGGGTCATGTTGCGAGTATCCGTGACGACCGCGGGCACGGTCAGGTCTTCACCCTGCAACCGGCCACCTGTCCACTGTGCTACCTGGGAAAGTCGCATCACTGCACACCCCCCGGTTTGCGGTAAGCGGCCAGCGCATCACGGGCCAGCAGGCGATCATCGGAAGGATGTCGCACGCCGTTAATTTCCTGATAATCCTCATGGCCCTTGCCGGCCACCAGAATCACGTCCTGTGCAGAGGCTGCTGACACCACTTGCGCAATGGCCGCTGCCCGGTGGGTATTCTCTTTCACGCTGTCGGGGGCACGCAGTCCTGCGCGCATCTGATCAATGATGGTTTGAGGGTCTTCACTGCGTGGATTGTCGCTGGTAAGCATCACCGCATCGGCCAGGCGCTCCGCCACCGACGCCATTTGCGGACGTTTGCCGCTATCCCGATCGCCACCGCAGCCCACAATGCAATGCAGCTTGCCATCGAAATGGGCGCGGCATGCCTGCAGGGCTTTTTCCAGGCCATCAGGAGTGTGCGCATAATCCACGATGACGGTCGGACCCTCATCGGCGGTCACAGGTTCCATACGTCCTGGCACCGGGGTAATTGCCGACAAGGCCCCGCCCAGTGCGGCAGCCTCGACACCCTGCCCATGCAGGATGCCCGCCACCGCCATCACATTGCTGAGATTGAATGGGCCAAACAGCGGCAGCGCAATCGAGACACTTTCGCCTCCCACCATTAGAGTGGCCTGCATACCGCTGTCGTTATAGGTCACGTCGTCGCAACGCACAGTAGCGCCCTGCTGGGCACCGAAGGTCACGCAGCGAACGCCATCGGCCAGGCAACCCACCAGCGAGCCCGCAGCATGATCATCGCAATTGATCACTGCCAACTTCACCCCGTCACGGGTGAACAGCACCGATTTGGCTGCCAGATAGGCTTCCATGTCGCCGTGGTAATCCAGATGGTCACGGCTGAGATTACTGAACACCGCCGTCATGACCGGAGTGTTGCCAAGCCGCCCCTGGTCCAGAGCATGGGAAGAGACTTCCATGGCCACCGTATCAGCACCCGCGTCACGGGCGCTGGCCAGTGCGGCCTGCAGGGTCACAGGATCCGGGGTGGTGTGACCGGTCTGCTGCTCTTTTCCCTTGAGCCCAACGCCAAGCGTGCCAACCAGGGCGCAACGATGGCCCAGTGCATTCAAGGCATCACGCAGAAACCAGGTGATACTGGTTTTGCCATTGGTGCCGGTCACCCCGGTAATTGACAGCCCTTTGGCCGGCTCACCGTACCAGCGCGCTGCCACATCGCCCACCTTGTCAGCCAGCCCTGGCACCTGCACACAGGGCACCTGCTGCTCGAATGACAACGTAAAGGTATCGCCTTGTGCCAGCACCGCAGCGGCACCGGCGCGAATCGCCTCGGCGATATAACGGCGACCATCGCTGGCCACACCCGGCACGGCAATGAAGGCATCACCGGAACCCACCCGACGGCTGTCGAGTTGCAGCCCGGAAACGACAACGCCTGCCGCATCGGCAGGCAGAGTGTAGTCAGGAAGCAGCTGCTGCAGACTCATCATGAACGGTCCTCCGGATCAGGACCGCCAGCCAGCAGGCCTTCGGGCTTGTCTGGTGGAACATGCAGGGTACGCAGAACCCCACTCATGATGTTGGAGAAAGCGGGCGCCGCCACCAGCCCCCCGTAATAATCTTCACCGCGGGGGTCGTCGATCACTACCACCGTAACAATGCGCGGGTCCGTGGCGGGTGCCAGCCCGGCAAACAAGCCAATGTAATTATCGTCGGCATAACCGCCCGCGACGACCTTGTGCACAGTGCCGGTCTTGCCAGCCACCTGATATCCGGGCACCTGCGCACGACGCGCGGTCCCCACACGGCTTACCACGGTTTCCAGCATCTGCACCAGCTGACGGGCTGTGGTCTTGCCCAGCACCTGTTCGCCCTGGGGAATGCCGTCAACCTTCTTCAGGGTCAGCGGCACTTTCACCCCATCATTTGCCAACACGGCATAAGCCTGGGCCAACTGAACTGCTGACACGCTCAGGCCATAGCCGTAGGACAGCGCCGCGCGCTCCACATCCCGCCACTGACTGCGCAGCGGCAACAAGCCGTCACTTTCTCCGGGAAAGGAGATCCCGGTCGCGCGCCCAAAACCGAAGCGCTCCAGATAATCCGGCAAGGCTTGCTGATCCATGGCCAACGCCAGCTTGCTGGTACCCACATTGGAGCTCTTGGTCAGCACGGTAGTGATATCGATGACCCCGTAATCCCGATGATCACGAATCGTCTTGGACCCCACGCGCAGGGTACCCGGATGGGTGTTGATCGTAGTGGAAGGCGTCACCATGCCCATTTCCAGGGCGGCGGCTACCGTAAACGGCTTCATGGTTGAACCCGGCTCGAACAAGTCGGTTACCGCCCGATTACGTAGTGCTGCCGTATCCAGGTTGCCACGGTTGTTGGGGTTGTAGGCTGGCTGGTTGACCATGGCGAGCACTTCACCGGTGCGCACATCCACCACCACCGCACTGCCGCCACGGGCCTTGTGTTTTTGCACGGCGCCCAGCAATTCGCGATAGGCCAGGTACTGCAGGCGCAAATCGATACTCAGGGTGATATCTTCACCGGGCTCTGCCGGCTCCAGCACCTCGATATCCTGGATGACACGCCCCAGCAGGTCGCGGACCACCTTCTTGCGGCCACTGTGACCGGACAGGTGGTCATCCATGGCCAACTCCGTCCCTTCCTGGCCTTCGTCATCGATGTTGGTGAACCCCACCACATGACTGCTGACTTCACCGGCAGGATAGTAACGGCGATATTCCGTCAGCGAGTGGATCCCGGGGATATTCAGGTCCAGTACCTGTTTGGCTGCTTCAGGTGCCAAGCCGCGTTCCAGATAAACGAACTCGCGGCTCTCGTGCCGGCGCACTTTGCGGGCGAAGTCCTTCTGGGTGACCACACTGTTACCTGCAAGGCGCGACCACTGCTCCGGGTTCTCCAGCGCCTCCCGGGGGTTGGCCCACAGGGTCACCACCGGAGTACTCACGGCCAACGGGCGCCCGGCGCGATCACGGATCACACCACGGTGCGCCGCCAACGGCTCAACCCGCAGGTTGCGGATGTCACCCTGATGCGCCAGGAAATCATGCTGAACAACTTGCAGGTCGACGGCCCGGGCCAGCAAAAGACAGGCACAGACCATCCAGAACCCCAGCACAAAGCGCCAGCGCATCCGGTGGTTAGGTTGCCGTGTCTTGCGGGCCTGTTTTTTCATGGCCGTATCAACACTCTCTCATCGGTCTTCGGTAACTTCATGCCCAGCTCTTCTCTGGCCAGGCGCTCAACCCGGGCATAGCTGCCCCAGGTGCTGTGCTCCAACAACAACTGACTCCACTGACTCTCAAGACGGGTCTGCTGTTGCTGCAATTTCTGGCTTTCGTCGGTCAGACGGCGCGCTTCGTGGACGCTGTAGCTCACCGCCAACGCGGATACCGCCACCGCCACAACCAGAAAGCGAATAACCCAGGGGGCTGTCACGCCACCTTCTCCGCCACCCGCAATACCGCACTACGCGAGCGAACATTCACTTTCAGCTCGCCCTTGCTGGCGCGCATGGCCTTGCCTACTGGCTCCAACCGCTGGGGCATTTCCTCACCCAACGGCAAACCGCCGCGCCCCCTGGGGGCCCGACCGGAATGATCGCGAATAAACAATTTCACGATCCTGTCTTCCAGAGAATGGAAGCTAATAATGGCGAGACGCCCGCCGATGGCGAGCGTCTCGAGGGACTGTTCGAGCACTTTGTTCAGCGCATCCAGTTCCCCGTTTATATGTATCCTTAATGCCTGAAAGCTGCGTGTCGCCGGATGCTTGCCGGGCTCGCCGCGCCCCAGCACCGACTCAATCAACTCCGCCAGCTGCAAGGTGCGAGTGATAGGCTGCTCGCCGCGCACCTCACAAATACGTCGTGCGATGCGCCGCGATTTGCGCTCTTCACCGTAGCGATACAACACATCGGCAATCGCCTTTTCTTCTGCCCGTGCCAGCCATTGCGCGACACTTTCACCACTGGTGGGATCCATGCGCATATCCAGAGGACCATCGCGCAGGAAACTGAACCCCCGGGCGGCATCATCCAGCTGCGGCGACGACACACCCAGGTCCAACAACAGACCATCAATCGGACGGCCCAACGCTGCCACCGCCTGCGGCAAACAGTCGAAGCGATTGGCGACAATCTGGAAACGGCTGTCTTCAGCCGCCAGCGCGTCACCGACCGCAATGGCCTGGGGATCACGATCGATACCCACCAGCCGCCCCTTCGGGCCCAGCTTGGCCAGCAGCGCGCGGCTGTGCCCACCTCGTCCGAAGGTGCCGTCTACATAAGCTCCATCGCTGCGGCTGAACCACATTTCCAGCACCTCTTCCAGCATCACCGGCTGGTGTTCGTACTGCGTCCCTGTGTCGGTCATCAGAAGGACAGCTCCTGCACACTTTCCGGAAGGGCTTCCGGATCCAGCGTGCTGTCCTCTTCCAACCAGCTTTCCGCTTTCCAGATCTCAAAACGATGCATTTGGCCAATCAGCATGGCCTGCTTTTCCAGGCCGATGGCGGTGCGCAACTCCGGCGGCACCAGCAGGCGGCCATTGCTGTCCATATCAATTTCCACCGCCTGCCCCAGGAAACGTCGCTTGAGCTGGCGCACCTGCGGACTGGAGTCACGCTGGGCTGACAGCTTGCGAGCGGTTTCCATGAATTCGTCTCGTGGGTAGAGCGCCAGACATTCGTCATAGGGATGACGAGTAAGCACAAGCTGGCCGCCGCAGGCTTCGTTCAACGAAGCACGGTAGCGGGTCGGCATGGTAAGCCGCCCCTTGGCATCCAGATTGAGTGATGTGCTCCCAGTAAACACTGGCTGTCCTCGGTCTCTTGGTTATGCGGTTCCTTCCCGGGCATCGGCGCTTTCGCCCCACTTCATGACACCCGCCAATCGAAATTTCCCACTTTTTCCCACTTTTCACCACATTGCGACACTCTAGGGCTTCTGCAAACCCCAAGTCAAGCGAGAGACAGACGGCAAACGTAAAAGAATTTCCAGACAAATCAGCCTGTTAGACGAACAAGTCAGCCTTCAATGGCGAAATGGGAAGTGACGAATGGAAGGAGTTTCGAGACGAATCAGAGCGCTGGGGCGCGCAAGTGAGAAAGCACTTTAAGTGTTAGACAAATTAGTTATCACTAACAACGATTTAAATTCCATAAAAGACTAAAGGACCGCCAAGGTAGAGCCCGGCAGGACTCTCGCCCACTCAAACCACCCTCAAATCAAGAGCACTCTCTGCCGGCAAGCGATAGTCATCTTCCGCCAGCAGATCCACTCCGCAATCCAGCTCTGCCAGCCAATCCAGAAATCGACCAACCTGCGCACCCGCAAAATAGCCCCCATGCTGCGGCACAATCTTGGCAGGCCCGAGCTTTCGCACCATGGAAACCCACAGCCGGCAGGCACGATTGCTTGCCATGTAGCGACGATGGAAGCCAGCCATACTGTGGATGTGATCCGAAAAATCGGTTACCTCACCTTCTTCTCCCCCCAGAGAGGCTCCGATATCGCCGGAAAACAGAATTCGACTGATCGGGTCATAAAAGCTGAAATTACCCACTGAATGAAGAAAATGCGCGGGCAGCACCCATAGCTCGCTGTCGCCGAACGGCAGCACCTTGCCTCTGTCTGCAATCCCGAGGATTCGCGACTGCAGCGCTTCGCCCATTTGACCGGTGACATAACTGGACGCCAGATGAGGCAAAAATCGCGACCACAGCCGGCTCACCACCACCTGACACCGGGTATGCATCAACCAGCGGGGAAGCGAGGCGATAATATCCGGGTCCTGATGGGAGGCGAGAATATACTCCAACCCCTCGAGCTTGATCAGTCGGCTCAAGGCGATATTCAACGGGGTGTAAGTCAGATCCCCCCCGGGATCAATAAGCGCAGCACGCTCGTGGCGGCGAATACAAAACTGATTGGCCTGGACCCCCTCCCCCACCACGAGATCGGCAAATCGCAGCACCTCGTGCTCCCCCTCTTTAAACAGGATATCTACCTGAGCCATGCGCCGCTCCTCCGGTCTTTTCGCAAAGAGAGGCACCATAGCAAGGCGCCAACAAAGCGCCCTGACCCAGGTCAAACAGGCGAGAGTCCATAGCAAAGAGCCCGATACGCTTTCACGTATCGGGCTCTTCAAAAAAGGTGGATCGGTCGATAAGCCGGGTTCTGTCGTGGACAGTCATTCATCTGGGGCTGGCGTCGCCACCAGCCTCTAGCAACCTACCCGGATCCAGCGCGGGCCACGCCATAGGATCCCTATTTGGTCTTGCTCCGGGTGGGGTTTACCCTGCCACCACTGTTACCAGCGGCGCGGTGCGCTCTTACCGCACCTTTTCACCCTTACCTGATCACCCAAGGTGGAACAGGCGGTATCTTCTCTGTGGCACTAGCCGTAGCCACACCGTCACCAGTGTGGCCCCCAGGCGTTACCTGGCACCCTGCCCTTCGGAGCCCGGACTTTCCTCCAGCACCCCCTTCCTAGAAAGGCGCTGCCAGCGACTGTCTGACCGATCCGCAAGCGAGTTTAGATGAAGCAGTTGACAGTTGACAGAGGAGAGTTGACAGCGGGAAGAAAAAACATGACCCGACCCCATAAGTCGTTTTTGTTTTTGGAGGTTTTAGCTGTCAATTATCAACTATCAACTGATTGCAGCAGCGCATACACCGCCTGCCGTTTGAGCCCCGTGTGGGCCGCGAGGATCTTGGCGGCGCGGGAGGCCGGGAGTTCGGCAAGCAGCAGCTTGGCCAGCGCCTGGTCCCTGTCACTCCAGCCCGCCGTATCCGCTGCGGGAGAGAGCACCAGCACCAGCTCTCCGCGTTGCTGGTTGCTGTCCTGGCTGACCCATTCGCAAAGTTCGCAAACCGGTCCTCGACGAATCGTCTCGAATTGTTTGGTGAGCTCGCGGCACAGGGTAATTTCACGGTCAGGTTCCACAACGCCAGACAGGGCTTGCAAAAAACTCAATACACGGTGGGGCGCCTCATAGATGATGCTGGTCACCGTGGCGGCCGCCAACCGCTCGATCGCCTGCTGCCGCGGAGCCCCCTTGGAAGGCACAAAGCCTTCAAACACAAAGCGATCTGACGGCTGCCCTGCCGCCGCCAACGCTGCCAACAGCGCAGACGCCCCCGGCACCGGCACCACTGCAATACCCGCGTCCTGGCAAGCACGCACCAGCCGGTAGCCGGGATCACTGACCAGCGGCGTTCCCGCATCACTGATCAACGCACCTTTTTCACCATTTTGCATTCGCTCAACAAGCTCGGCACTGCGCTGACCCTCATTGTGGTCATGACAGCTGATCAGGCGGTTTCGGATACCCAACTGTTCCAGCAAACGCTGGCTATGCCGCGTATCCTCTGCCGCTACCCAATCCACACTTTCCAGCACAGAAATGGCGCGGCGGCTAATATCGTCAAGATGACCGATGGGTGTACTCACCACATAAAGGACAGAGTTCATAATTGTCGCGCTTCCTGGAGCTGGGTCGCTGGTGACCCCGGTACGAAGCGCCTACAATAGCCGCTCCATTCTGGTAATACGACTCTCAATATGATCAGAAAGCCTTTCGTAGCATTGGTTGTTGCTGCAACCCTCGCCGGCTGTAATACCTCTCCGGTAGAGCCTCGACGCCCCGCCGCCGAACTGCCGGCAAAACCAGCGGCCGCCGACATAGCCCCGGCACCGGAATCGCTTTCCGCGGCTCGCACCCAGTTGAGCCTGATGGCTGCTGAGAATCGCATTACCAACACCCTGACATGGGCAGGCGAATACCTGCAACAAGAGCGCGCAGAAGATGCCAAACAACTGCTGGCAGAATTAAACCCGCAAGCACTCAATCAACAGCAACGATTTCAGCTGACACTGCTTCACGGTCGGGCCACCCTGGCCCTTCAAAACCCCCGGGAAACCCTGGCGCTACTGACCCAAGAACAAGACAACATTCTTCAATACCCCGCCGATCAGCAAGCTCAACTGGATCTGCTTCGCGCCGACGCCCTGGCCATGAGCGGCCAGCTTCTCGATAGTCTTCAACAGCGAGTCGCCGCACACCCGCTATTGAGCGACAAGGATCAGGAATACAACCACAACATGATCTGGCAGCTGCTGATGCAGCTACCCGCCACTGACCTGGCCGGCGCCATCGATAAAAGTAGCGGCGACCTGCTTGGCTGGCTGACGCTGGCGCAGCTTTACCGTGATCCCATTGCCGACCTGGATGCGCAAGTCACTCGCCTTAACCAGTGGAGCGCACAGTGGCGCACCCATCCGGCAGTGAACGACGTGCCAGTCATGCTCGAAGCTCTTGAAAAAGCCGCCAGCCAACGCCCCAGCCAGGTTGCCATTCTGCTACCCGCAAGCGGACCACTGGAAACCGTGGGAGCCACGCTGAAACAGGGCATCATGACCGCCTATTACCAGCACAAGCAGGATAACCTGACACCCACCCTGCGCTTTTACGATTCATCCGGCGACGACATTCTTGCTGTCTATCAGCAAGCCATCGCCGAAGGTGCCGATTTTATTCTCGGTCCTTTAGCCAAGGAAAAAGCCGCCACCATCGCAAGCCAGGGCACATTGCCCGTCACCACACTGGCACTGAACTACGTGGACGAAGAACAGCCGCTCCCGGATAACTTTTTCCAATTCGGGTTGGCGCCGGAGGATGAAGCACGGCAGATTGCCCTGCAAGGCTTCCAGCAAGGTGATACCCAGGCCGGAATCCTTTACCCCAAGGGAGATTGGGGCCAGCGTGTTGCCCAGGCATTTGCCAATGAATGGCAGGCACTGGGGGGCACAGTTACCGCCTGGTCTGAATATCAGGAAGGCCCCGCCATTGGTGACACGGTCGAAGAGCTGTTACTCGTGGCACAGAGTGAACAGCGAGGCAAGGCCGTCAGCCGTTTCACCAATCTGAAAGTGGATGAGCGCCCGCGCCGACGCCAGGATCTGGACTTCCTGTTCCTGATTGCCAATCCGGATCAGGGCCGCCAGGTCAAGCCAGCTCTCAATTTTCATTATGCGAAAGATCTGCCGGTGTATGCCACCTCGCTGATTTACAGCGGCATGTCGAATCCCCGTCGCGACCAAGACCTCAACGGTATTCGTTTTGTTGAAATCCCCTGGCTTCTCGGCGATGAAAACAGCGCTTTGCATCAACTCACAGATGAGCAATGGCCAGAAGGCCATGGACGCTACGAACGCCTTTTTGCCATGGGTATCGACGCCTATCGCCTACAGGGTCGCCTCTACCTCCTGAATGCTCTGCCCTCCAGCGAGATGCCTGGCGTCACCGGGCGCTTGCGCATGCAACAACAGCGCATTGTCAGAGAGCTGAACTGGGCGATCTTTTCTCGTGGCGAAGCCCGGGCCTTACCCCAGGTCAGCGCCCCGGCCACCCTCAGCAGCAGACCCGGCAGTGCTACGACTTCGCGGTAATGCCAGTCGCGGCCAACAGGCCGAAAATGCAGCAGCACAGTGGCTGCAACAGCAAGGACTGTTGCTGGTGCAACGTAATTATCGCTGCCGCCAGGGTGAGATCGACCTGATAATGCAGGACAATGACGACCTGGTATTCGTGGAAGTGCGCTGGCGCAAGCATCACACCCATGGCGGCGCCCTTGCCTCGGTGGATCATCACAAGCAGAAACGCTTGATACTGGCCGCCAGACACTTTCTGGGCAGCCACCCCGCACATCATCATCGCGCCTGCCGCTTTGATGTTCTGGGTATGGAACCGGACAATAACGATTCTGTCTGTTATCAATGGATACAAAATGCCTTCTACAGCGAATAAGCTGTAGCGGACAAGACTGTTACGAGGTTGGTTATGAGCGTGGACCGTATCCGGCAATTGTTTGCCGAAAGCATCGAAACCAAAGCCAAGGCCGGCGAAGTCCTGCCAGCGGTTATTGAGGCTGCCGGGCAGGCCATGGTGGAATGCCTGCTGAATGGCGGCAAGATTCTGACTTGTGGCAATGGCGGTTCCGCCGGTGATGCCCAGCATTTTTCCTCCGAGCTGCTAAACCGCTTTGAAATGGAACGGCCCGCACTGCCTGCGGTGGCCCTGACCACTGACTCATCAACGCTGACCTCCATCGCCAACGATTACAGCTACAACGAGATTTTCTCCAAGCAGGTGCGTGCCCTGGGCAATGGCGGCGATATTCTGCTGGCCATCTCAACCAGCGGAAATTCCGCCAATGTGATGCAGGCAATTCAGGCGGCCCACGATCGCGATATGCGAGTGGTGGCCATGACCGGCAAAGAAGGCGGTGAAATGGTGAATCTCTACAGCCCTGACGACATCGAGATTCGCGTGCCCGCCAACTCCACCGCGCGCATTCAGGAAGTGCATCTGCTTGTCATCCATGCCCTTTGCGATCATATCGACCAGCAATTGTTCGGAGGTCAGTAAGCTTCATGCGCCATCTGATTCCCGCCCTGCTGACCAGCGCTTTCCTGCTGATAGCACTGTCCGGCTGTACCAGCATGTCCAAAGGCATGTCCGATCAACCTACCGATCAGGATCACGGCTCACGCACCTTTGGCGCCTTCGTAGAAGACGGCAACATCGAACGCAAGGTTTCCGTTAATCTGGCGCGAGCCAGTGAGGAACTGGATCAATCACGCATTGTTGTGGTCAGCTTCAACGGTAATGTACTGCTGGCAGGACAGGTCGCCAGCGAAGACCTGAAAGCCCAGGCCGGCAATATCGCCGACCAGGTACGCCATGTTCGCCATGTGCACAACGAGCTCCAGGTAATCGGCAACAATTCCTTCCTCGCACGCACCAATGACACCTGGCTCACCAGCAAGGTCAAAAGCCGCCTTTTCGTGAATGGCGACGCACCAGGTTGGCGCACCAAGGTGGTGACAGAAAACGGCGTGGTTTATCTAATGGGACTACTGACCCGCGACGAAGCCGAGGCAGTGGTATCGCAGGTGCAAAAAGTCTACGGCGTACAAAAAATCGTCAAGATCATCGAGTATATCGACTAAGACGCCAGGGTCCAGACAACGCGCTCAGCCCAGCGAGCAATAAAAAAAACCGGCTATCGCCGGTTTTTTTATTTGACCACCTTGAGGTGATTGACCTTGTTTGCCTTTGCCTCATCTTTCTTCTTGGCCGGCTCGGGCGGGGTGCTGGGTGGCTCTGGAGGGTCAACGGGATCAAATGCCATCCCCTGCCCGTTCTCGCGGGCAAACACCGCAACTACGGCATTAATCGGCACCCGAATTGACATGGGCACGCCGCCAAAGCGGGCCGAGAAAGCGATTTCGTCGTTGTCTGCCACGAAATGTGTCACGGCACGAGGAGCGATATTCAGAACAATCTGACCGTCCTGAACAAAGTCCTGCGGCACTTCCACGCCGGGGAAAACAGCATTAACGGCCAGATGCGTCGTCAGACCGTTGTCACAGATCCACTCGTGAATCGCCCGTATCAGATACGGGCGATTGGAGGTCATGTCACTCATCAGAGCGGATTGCGCAGTTCGCGTTCAGCGTCGGTCAGGCTGGCCTGGAAGGCATCACGATCAAACAGGCGCTCGGCGTAATCCAGCAACGGCTTGGCCTGCTTGGCAGGAAGCTCAATACCCAGCGCCGGCAACCGCCACAGGATCGGGCCCACCACACAGTCCACCAGAGTGAACTCTTCGCTCATGAAATACGGCAACTCGCTGAAGATCGGCGCGCAAGCCAGGATGGCCTCACGCAGCTCTTTGCGGCGCTTGTTCAGGCTGGCCTCTTTCTCTTCACCGGCCAGGATAGCATCCACATGCCCACACCAGTCACGCTCGATACGGTGAATCAGCAGGCGGCTCTGGGCACGGGCTACCGGGTAGACCGGCAGCAGCGGGGGGTGCGGGAAACGCTCGTCCAGATACTCCATGATGACAGTGGACTGATACAGGGTCAGCTCACGGTCTACCAACGTGGGCACTTCGTTGTACGGATTCAGTGACGCCAGATCTTCCGGCTTGTTGTTGCTGTCCACATCAACAATGTCCACCGTGACCCCTTTTTCCGCCAGCACAATACGTACGCGGTGGCTGTAATGATCTTCCGGGGAAGAGAAGAAAGTCATTGAAGAACGCTTGGTCACCACACCCATTGTCGAGTCATCTCCACTAATCATCTATAACAGAAACAGGGTAACCGCTTTCGCGGGTACCCTGTTCATCGCTGGACATTGTACCACAGAAGCTGCGAGTGCTGGCGTCAGCGTTAAACCGGGCCAGCCGCAAGCTTAGTGGACGTCTTTCCAGTATTCCTTCTTGAGCAGGTAAGCCGGGATAAACAGAATCCCCAGGAATACCAGCACATACACACCCAGACGCTCACGCAAGGGACGAATCGGCTCGGCAGTGTAAGTCAGGAAGTTGGTGATATCACCCATGGCTTCCTTGAACTCATCTTCACCCAGCTCCTGCTCCAGCCCGGCCATTACGTGCGGCATGCCGACGTTTTCGAAGATACGGTTGTTGTAACCGAACGGACGGGACTCATCTTCATAGAAGTTGATCAGGTAGGAATACACCCAGTCCGAAGAGCGGAAGCGAGTCACCATGGTCAGGTCCGGCGGAGCCGTACCAAACCATTTCTTCGCCTCACCCGCCGGCATGGCAGTGTGCATCTGATCACCAAACTTGTCGCTGGTGAAATTCAGATTCTCCATAACCAGCTCTTCAGAGATTTCCAGGTCCTCAGCCAGACGGCTGTAGCGCTGATACTGAAGGCCATGACAACCCATGCAATAGTTCACGAACAACTTGGCACCATTCTGCAGGCTGACTTTGTCCTGCAGGTTTACCGGTGCCGGCACTTCGTGCTCACTTTTGCCACCGCCAGCCGCGAACGCGACCAACGGCAGGCAGCTGAAAAGAATTACCGCTAGTTTCTTCATCAGTGTCCCCCCGTTACCCGTTCCGGAACCGGCTTGGATTTCTCGAATTTATGCACGAACGGCATGATCAGCAGGAAGTAGCTGAAGTAATAAACTGTGCCGAACTGCGCAATCATGGTCTTGGTCGGGGTCGCAGGCTGGGTACCCAGGAAGCCCAGGACCAGGAAGTCCACAACGAAGATCGTCATGAAGATCTTGCTCCAGATACCACGATAACGAATGGACTTGACCGGGTGGCGATCCAGCCACGGGATCACGAACAGGATCACGATTGCACCACCCATGGCCACCAGACCCCATGCCTTGGAAGACATGATGATGTCGATGGTTGTGGCACGCAGCATGGCGTAGTACGGACCGTAATACCAAACCGGGGCAATGTGGTCAGGGGTTTTCAGCGGGTTGGCCGGCTCGAAGTTCGGCTTCTCCAACAGGTAACCACCACCGTCGGGGAAGAAGAAGATCACCACAGAGAAGATCATCAGGAAGACGATCACACCCGGCAGATCTTTCACGGTGTAGTAAGGATGGAACGGGATACCGTCAACCGGAACACCGTTTTCATCTTTGTTCTGCTTGATTTCAACGCCGTCAGGGTTGTTGGAACCCACTTCGTGCAGCGCCAGGATGTGCAATACCACCAGTGCCAACAGCACGATCGGAATCGCCACAACGTGCAACGCAAAGAACTTGTTCACGGTCGCAGTAGACAACAAGTAGTCGCCACGAACCCAGGTAGTCAGTCCTTCGCCGATTTCCTTGGCCTCTGCCGCAGAGATAAAGGGCAGCAGATCAAATGGAATCGCACCCGCCAGGGAGATGATTACCTGTGCACCCCAGTAGGACATGTTACCCCAGGGCAACACATAACCCAGGAAACCTTCTGCCATGAGTGCCAGATAGATCAGCATACCGAAGATCCACACCAGTTCCCGCGGCGGCTTGTAGGAGCCATACATCAGACCACGGAACATGTGGATATAGACCACAGCAAAGAATGCCGATGCACCAACCGCATGCATGTAGCGGATCAGCCAGCCCCACTCCACATCACGCATGATGTATTCAACGGAGGCGAAGCCTTCGTTGGGAGAGAAGAACATGGTCAGCCAGATACCGGTGAGGAGCTGGTTGATCAGCACCACCAGAGAAAGCACACCGAAGTAGTACCAGAAGTTGAAGTTCTTCGGCGCATAATATTCGGACATGTGACGCTTGTAGGCGTCAACCACGGGCAGACGGGCATCTACCCAATCGACAACGCGATTCACCATTCCCATCATGCCTTGGTCTCCCCTTCTTCAGAGCCGACGATGACGACGCCTTCACTCAGGTACGAATGCGGCGGCACGACCAGGTTGGTCGGTGCAGGCACACTCTTGTACACACGCCCTGCCAGATCGAACTTGGAACCATGACAAGGACAGAAGAAACCGCCGTGCTCCAGTTCTACGGTGGGCTGCTCTTCAAACAGAGGGGAGCACCCCAGGTGAGTACAGGTACCTACCAGCACAAGATACTCTTTTTTGATGGAGCGCCACTCATTCTTGGCGTATTCCGGCTGCTGATCCGCTTCGGACGCAGGGTCGCGCAGCTTTTCATCCAGCTGAGGCAGGGTATCCAGCATGTCCTGGGTACGACGAACCACCCAAATGGGCTGCCCTCGCCATTCCTCGACTACACGCTGCCCGGATTCCAGTTTGCTGATGTCAATCTTTACCGGCGCACCGGCATTCTTGGCTTTGGCACTGGGTTGCCAGGATTTTACGAATGGAACAGCCACACCGACCGCACCCGCAGCACCAATTGCCGAGGTCAGGCCGATCAAAAACGTGCGGCGGCTGCTATTTACGCCGTCGTTGCTCATTGAGTTATTCTCCCCTTAGATCCCACGCTCGGG
Source organism: Alcanivorax sp. P2S70 (assembly GCF_000475295.1). Lineage (NCBI taxonomy): Bacteria > Pseudomonadati > Pseudomonadota > Gammaproteobacteria > Oceanospirillales > Alcanivoracaceae > Alcanivorax > Alcanivorax sp. P2S70. The sequence continues at coordinate 37,956 of NZ_AXBZ01000014.1, read as the reverse complement.
GTTTGTCCGCGACCCGAGGTCCATCCTCGTGCTACGGGCGGAGTAAGGCGGCGGAAATGGTAAAGAAAAAGCCCACACCTGACAACCGGTTATTCCTGACCGGAAAGACCTAAATGACTGATTTAGACACAAAAAAGCCCAGCGTTGCTGGGCTTTTTTGTGAACCGGCTGACCGGAAGTATTAACGCTTGGAGAACTGCGGACGACGACGCGCCTTACGCAGACCAACCTTTTTACGCTCCACTTCACGGGCATCACGCGTCACGTAACCGGCACGACGCAGCTGACCACGCAGCTCACCGTCATATTCCATCAGCGCACGGGTAATGCCGTGACGGATGGCGCCAGCCTGACCGTTGTTGCCACCACCGCTAACGGTAACCAGCACGTCAAACTTGTCAGTAGCTTCCACCAGCTCGAGAGCCTGGCGAACAACCATCTGATTGGTCTTACGACCAAAGTAGACATCCAGGGGACGGCCATTGATGGTGATGTTGCCGCTACCCGGGCGCAGGAAAACGCGCGCGGAAGAGGTCTTGCGGCGACCGGTGCCGTAGTTGGTTTCTACAGTTGCCATCGTCTAAAACCCCTTAGATTTCCAGCTGCTGCGGCTGTTGAGCAGTATGAGGGTGCTCAGTGCCAGCATAGACTTTCAGTTTGCGGTACATGGCGCGACCCAGCGGGTTACGCGGCAGCATACCTTTAACCGCCTTCTCAATGATCATCTCAGGCTTTTCGGCCTGCAGAGTCGCAAAGTTGGCTTCTTTCAGGCCACCCGGGTAACCGGTGTGACGGTAATACATTTTGTCGTTCGCCTTGTTACCGGTAACGGCCACTTTATCGGCATTGATTACGACGATGTAATCACCGGTATCGACGTGTGGAGTGTACTCCGGCTTGTGTTTACCGCGCAGACGGTTTGCGAGTTCGGTCGCCAACCGACCCAGCGTTTTGCCGGAGGCGTCTACCACATACCAGTCGCGCTTTACGCTTTCCGGTTTTGCGCTGTAGGTCTTCATGGAATTCTGCCCTAAAATCAATATGTTACGGGTAGCAAACACCCGCCGGCGTCAGTTCCGCCGGGCAAGAGAGCGCGAATTCTACCCAAGCCCCCCACAGAACACAAGCCATTGAGAGGGATTTGTTGGCATTGACGCACTCAGCAACCAGCAGGTCCGGATTCGCCCTTGTGGGCAGTCGGACCCCGTGGTCAGATTGGGCGCCATCATCCCTTATATTGTCGCCGCAGTAAAACAGGAGCCAACCATGGAATACCGCCGTCTGGGTCGCACCGATCTGAACGTTAGCAGCCTCTGCCTGGGCACCATGACCTGGGGCAGCCAGAACACGGCCGAAGAAGGCCACGCCCAGATGGATATGGCGCTGGACCACGGGATCAACTTTTTTGATACCGCCGAAATGTATGCCGTCCCAGCCAGCCCGGAAACGTCTTTTCGCACCGAAACCATCATCGGCGAGTGGTTTGCCAAAACTGGCCAGCGCAACAAGGTCATCCTTGCAACCAAGGCCGCGGGGCCCGGCGACTATGTCAAACATATCCGTGGCGGCCCGCGCTTTACCGCTGCCAGCCTGCAGGAAGCCGTGGAGGGCAGCCTCAAGCGCCTGCAAACCGACGTCATTGATCTCTACCAATTGCACTGGCCGGAACGCACTACCAACTTTTTTGGCCGGCTGGGCTACAAGCACCGTGATGGCGAAGAGGGCATTGCCATTAGTGAAACGGTTGCCGGCCTCAAGGCGTTGATAGATGCAGGCAAGATTCGTCACTGGGGCCTGTCCAACGAGACCCCCTGGGGACTGATGACCTTTATCCACGAAGCGGAAAAAATCGGCCTGCCGCGCCCGGTCAGCATCCAGAATCCTTATTCCCTGCTTAATCGCAGCTATGAAGTCGGCCTTGCCGAAGTGAGCCATCGTGAAGACGTGGGCCTGCTGGCCTATTCGCCGCTGGCGTTTGGCATGCTGACCGGCAAATACCGCAACGACCAGTGGCCGGAAAAGGCGCGACTGACCCTGTTCAAGCATTTCTCCCGCTACACCAACCCGCAAGCGACCGCGGCAACGGAAGCCTATTACACCCTGGCACAAGAGCGCGGCGTCAGCCTGACCCAGCTGGCGCTGCAGTTCGTTACCACCCGGCCGTTTGTCACCAGCAACATTATTGGCGCCACCGATCTTGCGCAGCTGGAAGAGAACCTCAACAGTGTAGACCTGCCTTGGGACAAGGAACTGGAGAAAGCCCTGGAAGCGATTCATAACCGTTTCCCCTACCCCGCACCGTGATAACGGAACCCGTCGGGCGTCATGCTGCCCCCTTAAACCCCCTCCAAAATAGCCTCCCTCCCACTTGCGGGAGAGAGGCTGGGAGAGGGAGCCTTTGAAATTCAAAAACACCCTGATCCCAAAGACCCGTCTCCCTCTGACCCTCCTCCCTCGGGAGTGATCAGTGATCGCCCGGCCGCCATTGTCGATTCGCGGTATAACCATCACCTCCACGGTTCCGGCACCCCTGCCAGCCAGCAGCGGCGAGGCTTGATCTTGCGCCATCGCTGCCACCAGCTCGCAACAGCTGAACCCGGACTCTTGACGCCAGCATGTCGCTCATGCCAATGTTAACACCGTTAACTTATAGCGATGGACATCTATGGCACGCACCGCTTACCACCACGGCGATCTCCAGCAGCAGGTCCATGACCAGGCGCTTGCCGTGGTACGCGAGCACGGTGACAGCGCCATCAGCCTGCGGGCCCTGGCCAAGCAGATTGGCGTCAGCGCTCCGGCGCTATATCGCCATTTTGCCGACCGGGAAAGCCTGTTGGCGGAACTGGCGATCAGTGGCTTCGAAGCATTACGCCAACGCCTGCTGCAGGTGAAGCACACCCCGCCACGGCAAGCACTGATTGGCATTGGCCTCGCCTATGTTCGCTTTGCCCAGGACGAGCCCAACCTGTACCGGCTAATGTTCGGCGGGCAGGTGCTGCCCCGCGGAGTCCACCCACGACTGGACGACGCCGGCAAGGCAGCCTTCCAGGTTTTGGAGGACACCGTAGAACGGGCGCGCCACAGCGGCTATCTGAAACCCATGCCGCTGGCACTAATGACCGCCACCGCCTGGTCACTGGTCCATGGTCTGTCCCAGCTGACTATTGACGGCCATCTGCCGAACGCCGATGCCGAACCCCATCTTGCCGAAGGCATCACCAGCCTGTTGCTGGAAGGGGCCATCGCCGACACCAACCGCGCTACCGATAATAACGAGGATTCCCCATGAGCAGCCCACAACCCAGCACCCTACGCGTCGGACGACGCTATCGCGCCAACCGACTGGAGAGCGGCTATGACGCCATCGTCATCGGTTCCGGCATTGGTGGCCTGACCGCCGCCGCCTGCCTCAGCAAGCTTGGCAAAAAAGTGCTGGTCCTGGAGCAGCACTACACCGCAGGGGGATTCACCCACAGTTACGACCGCAATGGCTACGAATGGGATGTGGGGGTGCATTACATTGGCGATATGGGCAGCACAAAGACCATGGGCCGTCGCCTGTTTGATCTGGTCACCGACAACCAGCTGCAATGGGCACCGATGGACCCGGTCTACGATCGACTGTTTATCGGGGAGCGCCAGATTGATCTGGTTGCAGGCCCGAAAGCCTTTGCCGACGAGCTAAAGAAACAGTTCCCGGATGAAGAACGCGCCATCGACACTTATCTTGGCTATCTGTCACAGGTCTCTGCTGCCATGCCCGGCGTCACCCTCGCCAAAGTCATGCCCGACCTTCTGGCCAGTCCCTTCCGCTTCCTTGCCCGCCGCAAGGCACCGGACTTCCTGAACCGGCCGACCCGCGACGTGCTGCTGACCCTGACCCGCAACGAAGAGCTGATTGCCGCGCTCACCGGTCAATGGGGAGACAACGGCCTGGTTCCCAACGATTCCAGCTTTATCATTCATGCCCTGATTGCCCGCCATTATCTGCATGGTGGTTACTATCCTGTCGGCGGCGCATCGGAAATGGCCAAAACCATCATTCCGGTGATCCAGCAAAGCGGCGGCGAAGTCTTTACCTACGCCGATGTACAAGAAATCCTGATCGAAAAGAGTAAAGCCGTCGGGGTGCGCATGGCTGACGGCACAGAGATCCATGCCCCCGCTATCATCAGTAACGCCGGGGTATTCAATACCTTTGGCCCCCTGCTGCCAGAGAGCGCCCCCCACAAGGATTTCTATCAAATGAAGCTGGGCCAGGTGCAGCGCTCAATGGCCAGTGTATGCCTGTATATTGGCCTGCAGGACACCGCAGAGAACCTGCAGCTACCGAAGACCAATTTCTGGATTTACCCCGGCACCGATCACAAGCAACAGGTTGCGCAGTTTCTGGCCGACCCGGATAACCACGATATTCCACTGACCTATATTTCGTTCCCCTCTGCCAAGGATCCCAGCTTCACAGAACGTTACCCCGGGCGCGCCACCATCGAAATCGTCGCCCCCGGGCCCTTCGAGTGGTACCAGCAGTGGGCCGACAAGCCATGGGGCAAACGTGGCGACGACTACGAGGCGCTCAAGGAAGAATACGCCCAGCGCTTGCTGGAGAAACTCTACGAAAAAATGCCGCATCTGCGAGGCAAGGTAGACTACTACGAGCTCTCGACGCCGTTATCAACGGATTATTTCTGCCGCTATCCCAGCGGCGAAATCTACGGTCTTGACCACACACCCCAGCGGTTTGAGCAGGACTGGCTAAAACCGAAAACCCGCATCCCCGGCCTCTACCTGACCGGCCAGGACATCATGACCTGCGGGGTGGTTGGCGCCATGATTGGCGGCCTGCTCACAACCGTCGCCGTCGGCGGAGCCAAAAGCCTGCCGCTGGCCAAGAAAGTGTTCGCGGGCTAACCCGATGCATCTGCCCTTCTGGCTGTGCACCGGCCTGCTAAGCCCTGTACTGATGGCACAGGCCCTGCACACTCGCCGCACCACCCTGCGCCTGCCTGAGGCCGACGGGGCCCGCCATGGTCAGTGGGGGCACGGGCCCCCCTCACAACGGCTTTTGGTGATAGGCGAATCGACTGCTGCCGGGGTCGGCGTGGAGCACCAGCGTCAGGGATTGGCGAGCCAACTGGCGCGTCAGCTCTATCAGAGCAGGGGCGTGTCGGTGCAATGGCATACCGCGGGAGTCAACGGCGCGCGCGCTGGAGCGCTCATGGAGATCGCCAACGACCTTAGTATCGCGCCGGTGGATCACATTTTTATCAGTCTGGGCGTCAACGACACCACCGGCCTGACCCGCCGCCAAGCGTATTATCATCAGCTCCTGACGCTAAGCCATGCCCTCAAGCGACACAGCCCGGCCGCCAGACAATACCTTCTTGCCGTGCCGCCCATGCACCGCTTCACTGCCTTGCCAAGCCCACTTCGGCAACTACTGGGCTGGCGCGCCCGTCAGCTGGACGAAAAACAGAAACAGCTAGCCGGGCAACCCCCAGGATACCTGCAGCATATCCATTACCCTGAGCTGGAACCCCCGTCACTATTGGCAGAAGACGGCTACCATCCTGGTCCGCGCGGTTATCGAGCCATGGCAAAGGCTGTGGCCGCGCAGCTCTGGGACTAACTAACCTCCTCACCGCATTCCTCAAAGTCACAAAAAAGGCGGCTTACGCCGCCCTACTGTGCCTACTGGAAAAACCAGCCAATTCCAAAGCGCCACAGCCCCTGATCCAGGGTATCGACCCCCCTGTCGACATCAAGCCACTGCTGACTGTAGCCGCCACGCATGAAGAATCGATCACTCACATCAAGACGAATACCTGCTCCCACTTCGTAGCTGAAGACCGTGTCCGAAAGCGTCGGAGTGTCATAGCCGCAGTAGTAGCCCCACCATGGATCCCACCAGCACACCGGCACCGACGGCCCGGTAGGCACATTGGTATCCAGGTACGTCGCACCAATGGCCCCTTGCACATAGGGCGTAAGCGCCTTGCGGAAGAAATGATAGGTTCCATTCAAGGCCATGGTAGTCATCTCCAGCTCACCACTACCCTCAAACCGGCCTGCAGGATCAATCTCATTACTGGTGCGAAAGTCCGTATCCACCCATTCAAGAGCAAACCCGAATTGCACGTGTTCATCCAGGTTATAGGCAAAATCAAAGCCAAAGCCGATATCATCATCAATACGAACTTCCGAACCTCGATCGCCATTGAGCGTCTGGCCTTGCAAACCCAAAAGACGAAAACCGCCTTCCCAACGCTCAGTACGATAGCTGTTGGGAATTTCAGCCACCGCATTCATCGATAGCAGCGCCACCAAGACTCCCGCCAGACTGCGTACCCTCATCATGTTCTTCTCCTTGCGCGATCAAAAAAGGCGAACCCGTTACCGGATTCGCCTTTTATATCACGGAAACACCGCCTGAGATTAGAACCGGTAGCTCATCTGGGCACCAATCACATCAGCATCCAGCTCATAGGTACCCTTGAGTTGGGCCCCCTTGTCAGAACGACTGATATCCGCATCATCAACAAAGATATGGGCATAGCCAACGTCGATAGTCATATTATCGGTCGGATTGAACCCAGCCCCCAGGGTCACCCAGATCCGGTCAGAGTCTGGCGAGATCGCAGAACGATTATCTTTGCCCTGTGTAGAATCTTCCTTTGCCACCCCGAATCGCAACACGGTGCCACTGGCAAGTGCGTGATTCAGGCCCAGGGAATAGCGAGCCGTGTTTTCCCAGTCGAACTCTTCAGTAGGGTTGAATGCCAAATCAGGGCTTTCCACCACCAACGCATCCAGAGAACTCCACTCCGTCCATTCAACGCCCAACAACAACTGTGTCCGATCTGACAAGTCACCAGCATATGAGAGCTGCAAAGAGGCAGGAAGATCAATATCGGCCGAGCCTGAATAACTCCCGGGAGCAACAGGGTTCCCCCCCAAGGCGGACAAAAGTGCTCCCGCATCGCTAAAGGAGATATCACCCTCGACTTCGTAGCTCATCTCGGAGCGGTAAGCCACACCAAAATGGTTGTTATCATCAGGACTGTAGGTCAGGCCAAGATTCCAGCCGATGGCATCATCATCACCCTCGAGACGGGTCGCCGCATTGCGAATATCCGCATCAAGCGTCTGGTAATTGATACCGATGCCAACATCCAGATTGTCTGTCAGCTGGATCCCCAGGGAAGGATTGATATTTACCGTCTGCAGATCCGATTCCGTGGCATAAAAGTCGCCAGCGGTGACCGTACCCAGCCCGGCAGGCGGCGGAGGCGTGAGATAGGCATTACCCCAACCACTCTCATACTCAATTTTGGTACCGAACGGGGAAACAATACTCAAACCAAAAGTCATCGTCTCGCTAATTGGCACCGCCAGAAACGCACTGCCCACGAAGGGCTCCACATCGTCAAAGTCGCCACTCCCCTGTCCTACCTGGGGACCAAACAGAGACATACCGTCGGAGTCGGATTTGAAGGCAGTATCGACCCACACCTGATGCAGCGGGATAGAAATTTCGGTAGCACGAAGTCCGGCTAGCGTCGCCGGGTTATACCATTGATTGGAAGCATTTTCGCTCAGCACTCCCGCACCTGCGTAAGCGGTACCCATGGCTGAAACAGATTGATAGGACACGGCAAAACCGCTGGCCATTAGCTGACCTGACAGCAGCCCGATGGTGGATCCGACGATGAGAACGCCCGTTTTTTTCATTGTTGCTCTCCCTCTTCCTGAAAGTAACTTCCTGAACGCAAGGTCATTCCTGGAACGCTCATTTCTTATACACAATACTGAGCGGATACAGCAACCTCGAGCGTATGCCCATCTTTTTGTCTTAAACAGGGCTTTTTTGTAAAAGATCCGCCGTTATGGTCAGGGAGCCGTCCCCCCTCAAGAAGCCATTGAAAACCCGGACCGGCAACACAAAAAAGGCTGCCGAAGCAGCCTTTTACTTGTGCAGGAGGACACTGGAATCAGTCCGCCAATACTGCCTTGGCGATAATGGTCTTCATGATCTCGTTGGTACCGCCATAGATGCGCTGGACGCGGGAGTCAGCGAACATGCGGGCAATCGGGTATTCCCACATGTAACCGTAACCACCGTGCAGCTGCAGACACTCATCAATCACTTCGCACTGAAGATCCGTAATGTAGTATTTGCCGGCAGCAGCAGTAGGAATATCCAGCTCTTTCTTGAGGTGGAGTTCAAGACAGCGATCCACATAGGAACGAGCCACTTCCAGTTTCGTGTGCATCTCGGCAATTTTGAACTGGGTGTTCTGGAAGTCCGCAATGGATTTTCCAAACGCCTTACGCTCTTTCACATACTGGATGGTCTGCTCCAGAGCTGATTCCGCCATGGCCAGGCCACCAATGGAGATACCCAGACGCTCCTGTGGCAGTTCTTTCATCAGGTAGATGAAGCCCATGCCTTCTTCACCGAGCAGGTTTTCGGCAGGCACTTTCACGTCCTGGAAGAACAGCTCGGAAGTATCCTGGGCCTTCATGCCCACTTTCTTCAGGTTGGTGCCCTTCTCGAAGCCTTCTGAATCGCAATCAACCACGAACAGGCTGATACCTTTCGCGCCCTTGCTGGGATCAGTCTTGGCCACCACGATCACGATGTCCGCGTTCTGTCCGTTGGTGATAAAGGTCTTGGAGCCGTTCAGGACGTAGTGATCGCCCTGCTTCACCGCGGTGGTCTTCACGCCCTGCAGGTCGGAGCCCGCACCCGGCTCGGTCATGGCGATGGCGCCAATGCACTCACCGGTAACCATCTTCGGCAGGTACTTTTCTTTCAGGAATTCGCTACCGTTGTTCTGGATATAAGGCGCCACGATCTCGGTGTGAAGCCCCCAGCCGATACCGGTCAGGCCGAGACGGGAAATCTCTTCGTTGATGACCACGCTGTACAGGAAGTCCGCTTCGATACCACCGTACTGCTCTTTTACCATCGGGCACAGGAAGCCCTGCTCACCCGCTTTGAGCCAGATTTCACGGGGCACAACGCCTTGCTTTTCCCACTCTTCATTGTTGGGAACGGCTTCAGCTTCGAGGAACTTGCGAACGGTATCGCGGAAGGTTTCGTGGTCGGAATTGAACAGCGTACGGGGGATCATGAATCTCTCCGGTCTCGTGTTGGGGAAGCCGCCCCGAAACCGGAAATGGCCGGGGCACAGAATACCCCCATGATGTTCACTGACCCTGCCATTGGGCAATGACCGAATAGATCAATGCCTTTTCGCCCTGAGACATACGGCCAATAGTGGTGAAAAGATCGTGAGGAAGTCCCAAGCTTCAAGCCCGGTGTTCACGCCCGAGATATTCCGACGACTGCATTTCCTGAAGACGGGAACGGGTACGTTCGAACTCGAAATCCAACCGCCCTCCGGCATAAATATCCTCAATGGGGGTTTCTGCCGTCATCACCAGTTTGACTGCCCGGTCGTAGAACTCGTCGACCATGTTGATGAAGCGACGTGCCATGTCATCCTTGCCCGCTCCCATCTGTTCCACATTGGCTACCAGAACAGTGTGAAATTCCCGGGCGATTTCGATGTAGTCAGTCTGGCTTCGAGGCCCATCGCACAGCGCCTTGAACTCAAACCAGACCACATCATCGGCACAGACCACCGTCGGAATCTTGCGCCCCTCAATCAACACATTGCCTGCATCACGGTGACGCGAGTGATCGGGCTCCAGGGTATGAAAACGCTCGTGCAGATAGGCCTCAGCCGTTTCACCCAACGGACAGTGATACAGCTCCGCCTGCTCCAGCAGCCTTAACCGGTAATCGGTACCGCCATCCACATTCATCACCAGGGTATGCTGTTTGAGCAGGGCAATGGCAGGCAAGAAACGCGCTCGCTGAAGGCCGTCACGATAAAGGCCATCGGGCTCAATATTGGAGGTCGCGACCAGAGTGACGCCATTGGCGAACAGTTCTTCCATTAAACCGGCCAGAATCATCGCATCCGTGATGTCGGTGACAAAGAACTCATCAAAACACAGCACCCGAGCCTGGCTGGCGAACTTCCGGGCAATGCTGATCAACGGATTCTTCTCGCCCTGCCGTTCCCGCATTTCACGGTGCACCTTCTGCATGAACCGGTGAAAGTGCATGCGGCGCTTCTGATCAAAGGGTAACGACTCGAAGAACACATCCATCAGGTAGGTTTTGCCGCGCCCAACGCCCCCCCACATATACAGCCCCATCTGTGGACGAGGCTTGCGAAAGCGCCCAAACAAGCCTCCTCCGGAGGGCTCTGCCAGCAAGCGATGATACAGATCATCCAGCGCTTCCACGGCCCGCAACTGGGCGGCATCCTGGAAGAAATCCTGGCGCTGAAGGTCGGCCTGATATTGCTCAAGAGGAGTCATAGTCATTGTGGCAGCAGGTGGAGCGGGCCAATGTAGCGCCGGGGCCCGGCGCTGACAAGCGGCAGCCGGCGTGTCGTTAACCGGATACTGGCAGGTGACTGGCCGCAGCTTCCTTCAGTTCCACCAACCGACGGTGGAAGAAGTGGCCGCAATCAGGGAAACGAATCAGATCCGGGGTCAACGGTGTTTGCTCGGCCCAGCGGAACACTTGCTCCGCCGGCACCACCTCATCGTCGTCACCCTGTACTACCGTCACGGGACAACCGGTGGTCTCGATATCGCTGAACGGATAATGGTGAACTGGCGGCGCCACTAGCAGCAAGGTACTGACGGGCATGCCATTGGCATTGAGGATTTCAGCCCCCCGACAGGCGACAAAACTGCCAAACGAAAAGCCCGCCAGCCACAGGGGGGCCTGAGGGAACTGTTCGCGTAACCAGCTGTGAATCGCCAGCAAGTCTTCGGTTTCACCGATGCCATCGCTGTAAGCACCCTGACTGTCGCCCACCCCGCGAAAGTTGAAGCGCACTACCGCGCCCCCCTTGTCCCGGACCAGCCGCGTCAATGTGGTCACCACCTTGTTGTCCATGGTGCCACCAAACAAGGGATGAGGATGGCAGACAATGGCAACAAAAGGTGGCGCATCGCTGCCCTGTTCGAAAACAGCTTCCAGTTGCCCACTCGGCCCTGCCAGCTGTAGCCGTTCAGCCATGTGCCACCTCCATCGATGAATTGTTACGAGTTGTCCCCTTGGCGACCTCGCGGCACTGTGCTGCAATAGTCCGCAGTTGTCGTCAAAGACTGACGACAGTGTACAGGAGTATGCCATGGATATGCTGACAACCGGGGTATTGAGCTTTGCTGCCGGCGTCATTGTTGGAGCAGGCTTGCTGTTCTGGCTGTTACCGGCCCGCCGTCAGGCCGGGCAACTGATTCGTGACCGTGACGAGGCCCGTCAGGCACTGGAGCACTACCGCTCGCAAGTGGATGACCACTTCCTGCATACCGCAGAACTGGTCAACGATATGACCCAGGCCTACCGCACTGTCCATGAGCATCTTTCCAAAGGCGCCCAGGCACTGTGTTCCGAGGGAGGGCGCAAACGCGCAGCGGCCAAATCCCTGGATTCTGCCCCGAACCGTGACAATTCCGACCCGATCAACCCCCCACTGGACTACGCCCCCAGCGCCCAGGGAACGCTGGCCGAGGACTTCGGGCTGCGACGCAAACCGGAAGGCCCCTTCGAGCCTGTTGATGTAGACAACCCTACCCCTGACGCCATTGTTGAACCCCCTCGAGATTATGCCGAGGGCATGGACGACAACAACGAAGACAGCCCCCGCAAGGACAAGTAGTTCCGACGCGAAAACGGATTGCGGGCAACCCTGCTTTGGGGCCGGCAATCCGCGCCAACCTACGGAAGAAATGTCTCCGGCACCCGCATCGGCACAGGCGCGTCATCGACAACAATCTCGGCGGGAAGATGCCCCGCGGGATCCCCATCCGCCTGCACCGGCTCTGCAGCCTGCTCACACTGGATATGGACTTTTTCTGCCCGTAGCGAGGCGACCCCGTCCACCCGCTCCATTCGGCCCAGTAACAGGGCGCTCAGGCAACGCAGCAAGAACCGTACTCCCGGTTTCTGGAACAGCAGCACCTGTACCTGTGGACGCAGAATGTTCGCTTCCCGACTGAGCACAAAGCTGCCGCCATAATGGCGACCATTGGTCACGATCGCCGAGAAACAATCCAGCGGACGACCGTCCACAGTGACCCGGTATTGCCGTTCACCATAACGACGAATCTGTCCAAGCATGGCCAACACATATGCCAGCTTGCCAAAACGCTCCTTGATACCGAGATTGACCCCGTCTACTACCCAGGCGTCATAACCAATGCCACACATCATGATAAAACGGCGGCCATTCAGACGAGCCGGTGTCACTGACACACTTTTTCCACAGACCACCACCCGCGCTGCGGCTTCCGGCTTTTTCGGCAGGCCAAGCTCCCTGGCCAGCACGTTGGCGGTCCCGGTGGCGAACACGCCGAGCGCAACCCCGGGCGCCAGGCCATTGAGCACTTCATTGGTGGTGCCGTCACCGCCCACTGCCACGACACAATCGCCCTGATCCTCGAGCTCATTCAGGTAGCGCGTCGCGTCATTGGGCCCGGTGGTGTGATACAAGCGCACCCTTGCTCCCAGTTGCTCCAGCTCGGCCACAAAACGGCAAAGCAGTGCCTCCCGGCCACCCCCGGCCGCCGGGTTGTAGATAACGGTGATCTTCATGTTGGAAAGGAAACCCTCGTACTGCTCCCGGTTCAGGCCGGGTTATCGATGTCGATAAAGGTGTGCTCAATGCCGTAATTGTCGCTGAGCCATTGCCCCAGCGCCATGACCCCATAACGCTCTGTGGCATGATGACCACAGGCAAAATAGTGAATGCCGGTCTCGCGGGCGAAATGGGTGGTAGGCTCGGAAATCTCGCCACTCAGGTAGGCATCCACGCCCTTGAGTTGCGCCTTTTCAATAAATCCCTGGGCACCGCCCGTGCACCAGCCAATGGTCTCAATCTCGTCGCCGGGATCCCCCACATGCAGAGGGGTACGCCCCAACACCGCTTCGGCATGGGCACTGAACTCTTCGGCAGACATGGGGCTATCCAGGCGACCGATGTTACCGACCGGAAGCGGCGAATCGTCCAGTCCGCCCTCGGTGATCAGCCCCAACCGGCGGGCCAGTTGCGCATTGTTGCCAAGGGTGGGATGGGCATCCAGCGGCAAGTGATAGGCAAACAGGTTGATATCGTGGCGCAGCAAGGTCTGCAAGCGCTGTTTTTTCATGCCGCGGACTCGCTGATCTTCCCCTTTCCAGAAATAGCCATGATGGACCAGGATCGCATCCGCATCCTCGACAATAGCGGCATCAATCAGGGCCTGGCAGGCCGTCACGCCACTGACCACTCGCCGTATCTGCTCGCGCCCTTCCACCTGAAGCCCGTTGGGGCAGTAATCCTGAAAGCGGTCCGCGGCCAGTTCCTGGTCGAGCATGGACAACATGTAATCGCGCTTGAGCATGACACCTACCGGAAAAGATCAACATTCCTGACCCTGGAGCCCCCTCTATCCCCCGAACGGCGGTAGAATTTCCACTCCACAGGCCCTACTATGCGCGCAGTTTACCTATCCGGGCCTGCACTTGTCTTGTCACCCGCCAAACGGGGCCGCAGCCAAGCCGAATCGCGCCGGAATACGCACACCATGGGGGCACTGTCGGTGGTCAGAGTCTTTCGTTTTTTTGCCGGACCTATCTTTGCCGGGCTTGCCGTCGGTCTGGCTGTGCTGTGGTGGTATGAATGGGGCCCGAGCGCCCAGCCCGCACGCCACGACACCGGTGTTGCCAGCTATGCCGGCGCCGTCACCCATGCCGCTCCCGCGGTGGTTAACATCTTCACCAGTCAGGTCGTGACCAGCGACGACGATGCCGAATCACCTCTCTTCAATCGGTTCATGGAGCAACCCCGCCGGGAACGCGCGCTGAGCAGCCTGGGTTCCGGGGTCATTGTGGACGATGCCGGCTATGTTCTCACCAGCCATCACGTGATCCGCGATGCGGACGAAATCCTGGTAGCACTGCGCGATGGTCGTGACGCACCGGCACGAGTCGTCGGGGCGGACCCGGAAACTGACCTGGCACTCTTGCACATCGCCCTGGAAAACCTGCCAGAGGTGGAGCTCAACGGTAACGGCCCGGTTCAGGTAGGCGACGTGGTACTCGCCATCGGCAACCCGCTGGGTGTCGGACAGACGGTGTCCATGGGTATTGTCAGTGCCACCGGTCGCAGCCATCTGGGCATTGCGACCTTCGAGAATTTTATCCAGACCGATGCAGCCATTAACCGGGGGAATTCCGGGGGCGCGCTGATTGATACCAACGGCCATCTGATTGGCATCAACACCGCCATCCTCTCCGCTGACGGCTCCTGGCAGGGGATTGGCTTTGCCACTCCCGCCTCAATCGCCAAGGAAGTGATGAGCGACCTGATCGAACACGGCCGGGTTATTCGCGGCTATCTGGGCGTCACGGTACAGGACATCACCCCCTCGCTGGCCGACACCTTTGGTCTGGAGGAAGTGCGCGGAGGGCTGATTGCAGAGGTCGTCGTGGACAGCCCCGCCCACAAAGGGGGACTGCAGCCCGGGGACGTCCTGGTCGGCATTAACGACCAGCCCATGAAGGATGGCTATGAGGCCATGAATCGCATCGCCGGGATGAAGCCCAATGCCGAGGTCACGTTGAATGTGGTCCGCAATCGCCAGCCCCTGGCTGTCGAGGTGGTGATCGGAACACGCCCCCCTGCCGAGACCGATTAACCTCTGGATAACGCCTTGCGGAGCAAGGCGTGACCTGATGCGTCTCTTTGCCCGCAAGGGGGCTCTCAGGCCTTCAGGCTTACCGTCCTACAGCAGCGTATCCAGCGCTTCAATCAAGGCCTGATTTTGCTCCGGGGTGCCGACGGTAATGCGCAGGTAGTCGGCGATGCGTTCGGGCTTGCCAAAATGACGCACGATTACGCCCTGCTCCCGCAGCCCCCTGGCCAGGCTTTCGCCACTGTGTTTCGGGTGACGGGTGAACAGGAAATTGGCCGCAGAGGGCAGCCCCTCAAAACCGCGCTGGCTCAACGCCTCATCCAGCCACTCCCGTTGCTGGATCACCAGATCGCAGCCTTTTTCGAACCACTCCCGGTCGTCAAATGCCGCCTTGCCAGCGGCAATGGCCAGCCGGTCCATGGGGTAGGAATTGAAACTGTCCTTGATCCGGTTCAGCCCGTCGATCAGGGCCGCATCGCCCACCGCCAGACCGATACGCAGACCGGCCAGAGAACGGGATTTGGACAACGTCTGGGTCACCAGCAAATTCGGGTAGCGGTTGACCAGCGCAATGGCCGTGTCACCCCCGAAATCGATGTAGGCTTCGTCCACCACCACCAGTGATTCCGTATTGGCTTGCAACAGGCGTTCAATATCGCGCAGAGGCAACAACTGTCCGGTCGGCGCATTGGGATTCGGGAAGATAATCCCGCCATTGGGCTTGAGATAGTCGTCCACCGAAATGGCCAGCGCCTCGTTCAAGGGCACCGCGTCATACTCGATCTGGTATAACCCGCAATACACCTTGTAGAAGCTGTAGGTGATGTCCGGGAACAGCAGCGGCTTGTCCTGCTTGAAGAACCCCAGAAACAGGTGCGCCAATACCTCATCGGAACCATTGCCGACAAAAACCTGATCACGGGTAATGCCGTAACCCTTATCCGCGTAGTACCCGGCGATGGCTTCCTTCAGCTGCCCGCTATCCGGATCCGGATACAACCGCAGACGCGCATCCGCCTGCTCCCGAATGGCCTCGATCACCCGGGGTGACGGGCCCAGCGGGTGCTCATTGGTATTCAGTTTGACCAGCTTGCTCATCGTCGGCTGCTCACCCGGCACGTAGGGCTCCAGCTGATGAACAAAGTCACTCCAGTATTTGCTCATAGTTTTTCCGTCCGACGTTGGACGTCAGACGTCTGACGCCTTGTTGATTCTGAATTCTGCGCTGCGGGCATGGGCAGTGAGGCTTTCGCCGCGCGCCAGGGGCGAGGCGATGCCGGCCAGGGCGCTGGCCCCCTCCGGGGAGCAGCCGATCAGGGAGCTGCGCTTCTGGAAATCGTACACCCCCAGCGGTGAAGAAAAGCGTGCCGTCGCACTGGTCGGCAACACGTGATTGGGCCCGGCGCAGTAGTCACCCAGGGCCTCAGGGGTATGACGCCCCAGGAAAATGGCTCCCGCGTGGCGGATTTTTTTCGCCCACGCTTCCGCGTCATCGATGGATAGCTCCAGGTGTTCGGAGGCAATCACATTGGCAATGTCGATGGCCTCATCCAGATCTTTCACCTGAATCAGCGCCCCCCGGTTTTTCATGGAGGTCCGGATGATGGCCTCACGCTCCAGCGTCTGGGCCAGTGTTTCCATAGCGTCAGCGACCTGCTTGAGGTAATCCGCGTCCGGGCACAAAAGGATCGCCTGAGCCTCCTCATCGTGTTCCGCCTGGGAAAACAGGTCCATGGCAATCCAGTCCGGATCGGTTTTGCCGTCACACACCACCAGAATTTCCGACGGGCCGGCGATCATGTCGATGCCTACCTTGCCGAACACCTGGCGCTTGGCTTCCGCCACGTAGATATTGCCGGGGCCGACAATCTTGTCCACCGCCGGCACGGTGTCCGTGCCGTAGGCCAGTGCCGCCACCGCCTGGGCGCCCCCCACCGAAATAAACCGGTCTACCCCGGCGATGGCCGCCGCCGCCAGCACCATATCGTTGAGCTCGCCCCCCGGTGCCGGAGATACCATGATAATCTCATTCACGCCCGCCACCTTGGCGGGCAAGGCGTTCATCAACACCGAGCTGGGATAGGCCGCCTTGCCACCGGGCACATAGATCCCTGCACGGTCCAGCGGCGTCACCTGCTGGCCAAGCAAGGTGCCATCGGCCTCACGGTAAGACCAGGAATCCTGTTTCTGCTTTTCGTGATAGCTGCGCACCCGTGCCGCTGCCGCTTCCAGCGCCTCACGCTGTTCTGTCGGAATCCGCGCCAGGGCGGCCTGCAGCTGGTCCTCACCCACCACCAGATCTGCGGCGGCACTGACCTCGCGACGATCAAACCGGGCGGTGTACTCCACCAACGCAGCATCACCGCGTTTGGCCACATCCCGCAGGATGCCCTGAACCCGCTCGGCCACTTCCGCATCGCGCTCCTCGGACCAGGCGGTCAGGGCCGTCAGCTGGGCATCGAAGTCAGCGTCTTGAGTGTTGAGCCAGGTGGTTTCCATGTTTGGGTACCGTAAGAGTCAAAATCAAAGTCCAGTTTTACCACAGAGGACACAGAATTCACTGAGGGAAAAACCGGGAATTTTCTATCAGCTGGATCAGCAGAACCTTTCGCCCACTCGATGCAAAAAGGGTTTTGCCCTGTGGCCTCTGCGGTAATAAACGCTTTTCGTCTTTGCGCGACTACTCTTTGCGCGAGGCGACTGCCGCTTCCAGCTTGTCCAGGATCGCCTGGATATCCGCATGCCGGGTCTTCATGCTCGCGCGGTTGACGATCACCCGGGTAGAGATATGCGCAATCAGCTCGGTAGGTTCCAGACCGTTGGCTCGCAGGGTATTCCCCGTATCAACGATATCCACGATACGGTCAGCCAGCCCCACCAATGGCGCCAGTTCCATGGCGCCGTACAGTTTGATCACTTCGGCCTGCTTGCCCTGCTCGGCAAAATACGCCTTGGCCACATTGACGAACTTGGTGGCGACACGCAGGCGGCTCCCCACTTCCGGGGCATCGTTGAGGGCGGCGACCATCAACTTGCAACGCGCGATATTCAGATCCAGCGGCTCGAACACACCGTCCGCGCCATGCTCCATCAGGACATCTTTACCAGCCACGCCGATATCGGCGGCACCGTGCTGCACATAGGGCGGTACGTCGGTGGCGCGGATAATGATGATCTTCACGTCATCACGGGTGGTGTCGAAGATCAGTTTGCGTGACGCAGAGGGATCTTCCAGCAGCTCAATGCCTGCCGCCTTCAACAGCGGCAGGGTTTCCTTGAGAATGCGGCCCTTGGAAAGGGCAATGGTCAACGGTTTGGTCATGAGGCTTCCGTTATCGGGGCACACGGCGAATCACCGCGCCCAGCGATTGCAGTTTCTCTTCAATACACTCGTAGCCACGATCAATGTGGTAGATGCGATCTACGATGGTTTCCCCTTCTGCCGCCAGCGCCGCAATCACCAGCGATGCCGATGCTCGCAGGTCAGTGGCCATCACCGGTGCGCCCGTGAGCTGCTCGACACCCCGGCAGATGGCGGTATTGCCTTGTACTTCGATGTCGGCGCCCATGCGGTTCATTTCCTGCACGTGCATGAAGCGGTTTTCAAACACCGTCTCGACAATGGTACCGGTTCCCTCGGCAATCAGGTTCAGGGCCATGAACTGGGCCTGCATGTCAGTGGGCATCGCCGGGTACGGTGCGGTGCGCAGGGACACCGCCTTGGGGCGGCGCCCTTCCATATCCAGCTCGATCCAGTCGTCACCAGTGGTAATGGTGGCGCCCGCCTCTTTCAGCTTTTGTAGCACCGCGTCCAGAATTCCGGGCACCGTATCCTTGGTCTTGATACGTCCGCCCGTGATGGCCGCTGCAATCAGGTAGGTCCCGGTTTCGATTCGGTCCGCCACCACCTGGTGGTGGCAACCGCCGAGGCGCTCTACCCCTTCAATGGTAATGGTATCGGTACCGGCACCGGAGATTTTGCCACCCATGGCGTTGATGAAATTGGCCAGATCCACCACTTCCGGTTCGCGAGCCGCGTTTTCCAGATAGGTGGTGCCTTCCGCCAGCGCGGCGGCCATCATCAGGTTTTCGGTGCCCGTCACTGTCACGGTATCCATGACAATTCTCGCACCCTGCAGGCGACCGTCCACGCTGGCGTGAACATAGCCATTGGTCACCTCGATCTCGGCCCCCATGGCCTCCAGACCGCTGAGGTGAATATCCACCGGACGGGAGCCAATGGCACAGCCCCCGGGCAGGGACACCGTGGCCTTGCCGAAATGCGCCACCATCGGCCCCAGCACCAGAATCGAGGCCCGCATGGTTTTCACCAGCTCATAGGGTGCCACCAGTTCCTTGATGGTGCTGGCATTCACCTCCACGTGCATGCGGTCATCGATCACCACTTCGACCCCCATACGACCGAGCAACTCGATCAGGGTGGTGACATCCTGCAAGTGAGGCAGGTTGCCCACGGTGACCGGCTCATCGGCCAGCAGGGTGGCAGCCAGAATCGGCAGGGCGGCATTCTTGGCGCCGGAAATCCGGATCTCGCCGTCAAGGCGGCGGCCGCCAGTGATGATCAATTTATCCATGAACGGTCTCTAGACGTGTCTTGAAGGGCCCATGGGCTGACTCAGGCCAGCCCCATCTTCTGGGCTTTTTCCCACTCGGCAGGGGTAAAGGTGATGATCTGCACCGCGTGGATGGTATTACTCTGGATTTGCGCATTAATGGTGGCGTACACCAGCTGCTGCTTCTTCACCGGCATCAGACCCTCGAAGGCATCGGACACCACGCGAATCTGGAAACGGTCACCGCCACCTTCCACGGCCACATCGGCACCGTCGAAACCGGCTTCCACCAGCGCTTTTACCTCTTCCGGATTCATGATTGCTCCTTTTCCCGGGCGCAATGGCCCCAAACGGCACAGGAGCGGGATGAAACCCGCTCCTGTCAAAGGCGCAATAATACGCGAGCCGCGGCGAGCTTGCCACGGCACGGCCGGAGTCAGCTCTTGGGCTTGTCTTTCAGGCCGGTGTCGATATTGGCATCCGCCGACCAGTTATCGATCACCTTGTCGATATCATTGTACTGCTGCATGCCCTGGGTGAACTGGCTCTTGAAGGTATCCGCCAAATCCAGGCCATTCACGTACACATTGATCACCCTCCATTGGCCATCGCGCAGAAACAAAGTGTAGTAGATCGGTACGGTCTTGCCCGAGTTGGTCCGGATTTCCATACGTACCCTTGCGTAATCGCCACGACGATCACCCTCTTCCATGGGCAGGGTTGTAATCTGCTGGCCGTCATACAACGTAATGCCTGAGGCATAGGTATTGATCAGGCTGTTCTTGAACACGTCCAGGAACCGGTATTTCTGCTCCTTGGAGGAAGGCCCAAAGTAATCCCCCATCACCATCCGGGTGATACGCTTGAAATCCACCAGATCCGCCAGCTCTTCGCGAACCAGCTGCCGAGCCTTGTCCGGATTGGCCTCCAGCTGGGCACGCTCAGCCTCAATGCGGGACGTCATGCGCTCGACAGCCTCCTCTACTACTTGGCGAGGATCCGCTTCGGCACGCCCCAGCACCGCCAACATCATCAAGACCAGTGCCAGACCTGTTCGGTAATAGTGACGCAATTGCATAGTAAACTCCCTGTGACAGTCGGGCGGTTTTACGGTGTTCCGGCCGCGCTGTCCAGAACCCTCCATGCTTGTTTGGAGTCGAAACTCACCCAGCAGTTCCAAAAGAAACAGATTTCCGATCAACTCGTTGCAGCATGTATAATCGCCGCAACCAAGGAGATTGCATGAGCCACGACCACATTGCTGTCGGCCAGCGGGTACTGAATATCGAAGCCCGCGCCGTCGATGCCCTGAGGGACAGCCTCGACAACAACTTTGTTCGCGCCTGCGACCTGATGCTTGAAGCCCGCGGCAGGGTCATCGTGACGGGCATGGGGAAAAGTGGCCACGTGGGCAGCAAACTGGCGGCCACCCTGGCCAGCACTGGCACCCCGGCTTTCTTTGTTCACCCCGGTGAAGCCTCCCACGGCGATCTGGGCATGATCACCCAGGACGATGTGGTTCTGGCCTTGTCCAATTCTGGCGAAACTGCCGAGGTTCTGGCCATCCTGCCTGTCATCAAACGCAAGGGCACACAATTAATTGGCATGACGGGCAGACCCCAGTCGGCTCTGGCGCAACTGTCTGATGTACATCTTACTGTCGCAGTAGCCGAAGAGGCCTGCCCGCATAATCTGGCGCCCACCTCCTCGACTACCGCCGCACTGGCCATGGGAGATGCCCTGGCCATTGCCTTGCTTGAGGCGCGCGGCTTCACCGCAGAGGATTTTGCACTCAGTCATCCCGGTGGGAGCCTGGGCCGCAGACTATTACTCAAAGTGGACGACATCATGCATTCCGGTGAAGACCTCCCTGAAGTTGACTCCACTACCGCACTGACTGAAGCCTTGCTGGAAATGACTCGCAAGGGGCTTGGCATGACGGCCATCACTGATCCGGACGGGCGCCTCGCCGGCATTTTTACCGACGGCGACCTGCGCCGAATGCTGGACAGGGACATCGACATTCGTAGCGCCACGATTGCCGAGGTGATGATTACCGACCCGATCACAATTGAACCCGGCCATCTCGCCGCTGAAGCACTGCAGATCATGGAAAGCCGCAAGATCAACGGCCTGGTTGTCTGCGATGATCAGCGCAGACCCCTGGGGGCCTTTAACATGCAGGATCTGCTTCGAGCAGGGGTGGTGTAATGCAGATTTCTTCCATTGACGCACAAAACCTGCGTCTTATGGCCTTTGACGTCGATGGCGTCATGACCGACGGCCGGATCTATTTCACGCCAGAAGGTGAAGCACTGAAAGTCTTCAATACGCTGGATGGACATGGCCTCAAGAAACTGGCCGCCAGCGGCGTCACCCTGGCCATCATCACCGGCCGCAACAGCCCAATGGTAGCAAAACGGGCCGCCGACCTGGGTATTGAGCATGTTATCCAGGGAAGGGAAGACAAGGGCGTTGCGCTGCAAGCCCTGGCAAAAGAGCTGGGCATTGACTCCTCTGAAACCGGTTACGCCGGAGACGACGAACCGGATGTCAGCGCTCTGGAATGGGCCCGACTCGGTTTTGCCCCTGCCAACGCCCACCCTTGCGCGCTTCAGGCCGCACAACATCACACCCAGCGCCGCGGCGGCGAAGGCGCTGTACGCGAAATCTGTGATGCCATCCTGCAGCAGCGAGATAGCCAATGAAACGTCAGGGGCTACTTAGCGCCACCGGCATCCTTCTGCTTGGACTGGTGATGCTGATGACGCTGCATGAATGGGACGACTCGCTTCCCGGGCAAGACCTGGCTGTGGAGACTGCGCCAGCCATTCTGGCCACAGGCGTAACCGCCAGGGCTTTTAGCGAAAAGGATGGCACGCTGCAGTATCACCTGACAGCTGACGATCTGGTGCAGTACGATCACAACCCGCTTACCGAGATGAACAGCCCGGCACTGAAAATGAGCAACGAGAAAGGCAGCTGGACGATCACCAGCGCCAGCGGCACAGTGCAAAATAATGGCAACCTCATCATTTTTGATGGCGATGTACAGGCTCGCAATCCGCAGCAGAAGATCGAACTGGACACACAGCAACTCCGCTTCAACAGCGAACAGAATATAGCCACCTCGCCAGGCGATGTGGACCTGCGCTTCGAGAACGGCCAGACCCGGGCCGGAGCCCTGGAAGCGGACCTGGACAAGGGCATCCTGTCCCTTGAGCAAGGAGTAAAGAGTGAATTCGATGCCCCGGCTTCGTAGCCTGGTTATGGGCAGCCTGTTTTTACACGCTGCCTCACTGGTTCTGGCAGCTCCGGCAGAAGAGCCCATTTCTGTCACCGCCGATAGCGGGCGCTTTGAACAGGACGCCGGCACAGGACTGTACCGCGGCGACGTAGAACTATTGCAAGGACAACGCAAGATGCTGGCAGAAGAGATGCGCCTGTTTACCCGCAATGGTGAGCTGGTGCGGGTCGAGGCCAGCGGTAACCCTGTGCGTCTCTCAGAAGGCAAAACCCTGTCCGCCCATGCCAACAATCTGGTCTACGACATAAAGGGTCGCCGCCTGGTGTTGACTGGCAACGCCTTTATTGAACACCAGGGCAACACCTTCGAAGGCGCCAAGGTCGAATACAGCCTTGATTCAAAACGTGTGGATGCCAGCAGTAAAGGCGACCAGCGCGTACGACTGGTGATACCCGCAGAAAACCAAGTACCGGGAAACCAGCCGGACCAGAATGACGAGGCCGATGCCCCCGCAACGGAGACTGAATCTCAATGACACATTTGCGCGCTCATCACCTGGCCAAAAGCTACAAGGGCCGCCGGGTCATCGAGGACGTATCCCTGGACGTGGAAGCCGGACAGATCGTTGGTTTGCTGGGCCCCAACGGAGCAGGCAAGACCACCTGCTTTTACATGATTGTCGGCCTCGTAGAAGCCGACGCAGGGCGCATCGAGATCAATGACGGAGACATCACCCACCTCCCCATGCACGGCCGCGCCAAACGCGGTATCGGCTACCTGCCCCAGGAAGCGAGCATCTTCCGTCGCTTGACGGTCGCGGAAAACATCATGGCCATTCTTGAAACCCGCAAAGAGCTAAGCAAACAGGAGCGCCACGAACGGATGGAAAACCTGCTCAAGGAATTCCACATTACGCATATTCGCGATTCGCTGGGCATGAGCCTGTCAGGCGGTGAACGTCGCCGTGCCGAAATCGCCCGCGGTCTGGCCACCGACCCGGACTTCATCCTCCTGGACGAACCCTTCGCCGGCGTCGACCCGATCTCCGTGAACGACATCAAGGGCATCATCCGGCACCTGAAAGAACGTGGTATTGGCGTACTCATCACCGACCACAACGTGCGTGAGACCCTCGACATTTGCGACACCGCCTACATTGTCAGCGCTGGCCACATCATCGCATCCGGTGACGCCGACACCATCCTCTCGAACCAGCAGGTGCGGGATGTGTATCTGGGGGCAGACTTTAGGCTGTAACAGCCAGGGCGAGTGAGCAGTTAACAGTGAACAACGGCGCGGAATAGTCCCGGGGTTTCCGAACGCCAGAAGCCGAACCAGGACCCCGGCCGCGGCCATCAAAGCCCGAAAAAATCAGCAAACCCGCCCGCGCAACATCAACGGTTCACCGTTCACTGTTAACGCTTCAGACTCCTACCACACAAGAACCACTGGCACAATTATTGCTAGAACAAGTTTGAAGCTGTTATTCTCGGGTTTTTGGGGATCACACCAATCCGAGCAGTATGAAGCCCACACTACAACTACAAATCGGCCAACAGCTGACCATGACACCTCAGTTGCAGCAGGCGATTCGCCTGCTGCAGCTGTCCACGCTGGATCTCCGGCAGGAGATCCAGCAAGCGGTTGAAAGCAACCCGCTGCTGGAACTGGCCGACGACTTTGGCGACGACGCCCTGCCTGAGCATGACGAAGATCGTCAGGAGATGGACGCAGAGCGTGATGACGCCCTGGAAGAATTTGTCGACGGCGAACCCGGTGTCGACACTGAGTGGGATGACGTCTACTCCGGCCAGAGCAGTGCCACCGCGTCAATCCCTGATGACGCCGATGACTGGCAGCAACGGCACACCGTGTCCGGCAATCTGCATGACCACCTGCACTGGCAGCTCAACCTGACCCCCATGAGCGATGTGGACCGACTCATCGCCATCACCATCATTGAATCTCTGGACGATCGCGGCTACATGACCGTGAGCATCGACGACATCGTCACCATGATGAATGTCCAGGAAGGGCTGCCAGAGGATGCCCACATCGAAGCCGACGAGGTACTGGCCGTTCAGCATCGCCTGCAGCAATTCGATCCGGTCGGCGTCGCCAGCATTAACCTGGCAGACTGCCTCGGTGTACAACTGCGCCAGCTGGAATCCGACACGCCTTTCCTGCCTTTTGCGCTGGCGCTTCTGGACCACCTTGAACTATTGGAAAAGCACGACTATGCCGCGCTTCGCAAGGTTCTACAGCTCTCCGAACAGGAACTGCTTGATGCCCTCTCGCTGATCCGCACCCTTGACCCGGCGCCAGGCGAGCAAATTGGAGAGAGCCAAGTCGATTATGCGGTGCCGGATGTCATCGTCCGCCAGCACCACGGGCGCTGGCAGGTCAGCCTGAATGACGACATCCTGCCCAAGGTCAATCTACAGCAGCAATATGCCGCCATTGCCCGTAAAACCAGCGGTGAAGATGGCCAATACCTGAAAAACTGCGTTCAGGAAGCCAAATGGTTCATCAAGAGCCTGCAAAGCCGCCATGACACCCTGTTGAAAGTCGCCACGCGGATTGTCGAGGTCCAGCAGGATTTCTTCGATTATGGTGAAGAGGCCATGAAGCCACTGGTACTGGCCGATATCGCCGATGCCGTCGAGATGCATGAATCAACCATCAGTCGGGTCACCAATCAGAAATACATGACCACACCCCGCGGCGTCTTTGAGCTGAAATATTTCTTTTCGAGTCACGTGGGAACAGATGGTGGTGGTGAGTGTTCCTCCACCGCTATTCGTGCCATTATTAAGAAGCTGGTCGCCGCAGAGAACCCTCGCAAGCCACTCAGCGACAACAAGCTAGCCAGCTTGCTGAACGAGCAGGGAATCAACGTGGCGCGCCGGACCGTCGCCAAGTATCGTGAGGCGATGAGAATACCGTCTTCCAGCGCCCGCAAGCGTTTGGTGTAGGTGCCTGGGACGGCCCACAAGCAGGTAAAGGAGCCAGCCATGCAAATAAATATCAGCGGTCATCACCTGGAAGTTACCGATGCTTTGCGCACCTACGTAGGCGACAAGTTCTCCCGCCTGGAGCGCCATTTCGACCAGATCACCAGTGTTCAGGTGATTCTTTCCCCGGAGCCCAAGACCCACAAGGCAGAATCTACTATCCACATCTCCGGGGCAGATCTGTTCGCCACCGCTGAAGCCGATGATATGTATGCGGCCATCGACAAGTTGACCGACAAGCTCGATCGCCAGATTCTCAAACACAAGGAAAAGGCCGTTAATCACAAACACGGCCACTAACCCGAAACGACCATTATGCGAGTTCGCGAACTTCTAACCGAAGCACGCACCCACAACGGGGTGCAGGCCAGCAGCAAGAAACAGCTGCTGGATCAGGTGGCACAGCTGGCTGCGGCCGGCTGTGACGGCCTCAAGGAGCAGGAGGTCTTCGATGCGCTGGTAGCCCGGGAAAAGCTGGGCTCCACCGGCATCGGGGAAGGCATCGCCATCCCCCACTGCCGGCTTGGCAATTGCGAACAAGCCATCGGACTATTACTGAAGCTGGACACCCCCATCGATTTTGATGCCGTTGACGGACGCCCCGTTGACTTGGTGTTTGTGTTGCTCGTTCCCCAGGAAAACCCTGAGCAACACCTGAAAACGCTGAGCCACCTTGCCAGCCTTTTCAATGACGACAGCTACCGGAACGAATTGCGGGTCAGTTCAGACGATCACAAGCTGTTCCTGACTGCCGTGGAATCCGAAGCTGAATTGCGGTTGGCTTCGTAACGAGTGAACTCTCGAAAACCAGGCCATAATACAAATTCTCTGCGTGCATCCCGATCATGAAACTGACCATCATTAGCGGACGATCCGGGTCTGGCAAATCCACAGCCATCCAGGCGCTGGAGGATCAGGGTTATTACTGTGTCGACAATCTTCCTGTCGGCATGCTACCGACCCTGGCCCAACAACTTAGCGAGGGCGAAACTGCCATCGGTCATGTCGCTGTTGGCATAGACGCACGCAACCTTCCAGGCCAATTGCTGGCCTTCGACAACATTCTTGACGCGCTGAAACAGCAACAAATCACCAGCGAAATCATCTACCTTGATGCTGATGACAACACCCTGCTGAAGCGATTCAGTGCCACCCGGCGGCGCCATCCTCTGGCGACTGACCAACGCTCACTGGAAGATGCCATCGCTCACGAGAAAGACCTTCTGGCCAATATTCGCCAACGGGCTGATCTGGTTATCGACAGCAGTAATCACGAAGTGCACAGCCTCAGGAACCTGATCCGTGAACGTGTCGCTCAGCGGCGCAACGCCCTCTCGCTGCAAATCGAATCCTTCGGTTTCAAGAATGGTCTTCCCACAGATGCTGATTTTGTCTTCGACGTGCGCATTCTTCCCAATCCACATTGGCATCCGGATCTGCGCCCTCTTACCGGACGCGACCAGGGGGTAATCGATTTTTTGCAAAAGCACGATATCAGCCACGACCTGCTGGATGACATCGCCACTTTTGTACAGAGATGGCTGACCGCCTTTGCCCACAGCGATCGGAGTTACGTCACAGTCGCGATCGGTTGTACAGGTGGCCAGCACCGTTCCGTCTACATAACCGAGCAGCTGGCTGCTCGTCTACGCGAGCAAGGTATCACCTTGCAGGTTCGGCACCGCGAACTGGGATCCAGCTGAATGATCGAACAGTCCCTGGATGTGATCAACAAACTTGGCCTGCACGCCCGCGCTGCTGCCAAGGTGGTCAGCGTGGCCTCACGCTATGACAGTGCTATCCACGTCCTTCACAAGGGCAACCGCATTGATGCAAAAAGCATTATGGGGCTTCTTATGCTCGGCGCCGCCAAAGGCAGCCAGGTCACCTTCCAAGTCGAAGGCGATGACGAAGACGCAGCCATGGCAGAACTGGAAGACCTGTTTGCAAGGATGTTCGACGAAGGAGAGTGAAAAACAGTTAACCGTGAATAGTGAACAGTTGAAAAATCAAGTACCACAGACTCTGAAGGACTGTTACTGTGTGGTCATCCCAGCCAAGCAGCAGCACGCTTTGTTTTCGCTGTTAACTCTTCACTGTTAACTGTTAACTGATTTCCATGCCCGCCGACAGCAGCCGCAGCCAGCAACATCTCAAAGCCATCAACCGCGCACTGGCCAGCGGGACCTATACGCAGGTCCGGCAGCTGATCAACAACCTGCCCGGCGCTGAAGCCGCCCACTTGATTGAGTCTTCCCCTCCACGAGAGCGGGAAATTCTCTGGCAGCTGCTCAGCAAGGAACAGGAAACCGAAGTCCTGCAGTATCTGGGCGAAGAGGTCCGGGTTGAGCTATTGCGCAACCTCAGCACCGATGAGCTGGTGTCGCTGGTTGAAGAACTGGATACCGACGACCTCGCTGATTTACTGCAAGAACTACCTGATCATGTCACCAGTCAGGTGATGGCCAGCCTCGACGAACAAAACCGCGAGCGGCTGGAGCACGTGATGAGCTACCCGGTGGATACCGCCGGGGGCCTGATGAACACCGATGTGATCACCGTGAGACCGGAGATCACTTTTGAAGTGGTTCAGCGCTATCTACGTTTGCGAGGCGATATCCCTCGCACCACTGATAACCTGGCCGTAGTCAACCGGAAAAACCAGTTCATTGGGCTGTTGCCTCTCACCAAGGTGCTGATCAGCGATCCGGGCACTACTGTGCGCGAAGCCATGATCACCGATATTCAGTCGATCCCGGCCACCCTGCCTGCCCATGACGTCGCCAAGATCTTTGAGCGCCACGACTTGGTGACAGCCCCTGTCATCGACGACGAAGGCATGCTGGTAGGCCGTATCACCATTGATGACGTAGTAGACGTAATCATGGAAGAAGCCGACCACTCCTTAATGAGTATGGCGGGTCTGGACGATGACGAGGATACGTTCGGCTCGGTTTGGCAAACCGCCCGCCGCAGAGCGCTGTGGCTGGGTATCAACCTGCTGACCGCGTTGGCTGCCTCTGCCGTGATCGGCCTGTTCGAGGCGACGCTGGAAAAGGTGGTGGCCCTCGCTATCCTGATGCCGATCGTCGCCAGTATGGGCGGCATCGCCGGCAGCCAGACGCTGACGCTGGTGATTCGCGCCATGGCACTGGGACAGATTCAGTCCAACAACACCCGCTATCTGCTATTCAAGGAGCTATCTGTTGGCGCCATCAATGGGTTGTTGTGGGCTACCGTGATTGGCATTACCGCCGGGTTGTGGTTCAGTGACGTAAGCATCGGCATCGTGATCAGCGTGGCCATGGTGATCAACCTGATCATGGCCGCCTGTGCCGGTGCACTGCTGCCCATGATCATGAAAAAAATGGGTATCGACCCGGCCCTGGCCGGATCTGTAGTCCTCACCACTATCACCGATATTGTTGGCTTCATGGCCTTCCTGGGCCTGGCTACCGTGCTGTATGCCAATTTGTTGGTGTGAACGGAGCCTCCCGAGTCTTTCATCCACTCTGGAAGGCGTTTCCGTTCTTCTAAATCACGAGAACTATTTTAGGTATTGCCTTCCTGTCAAGCGCAGCTAGCCGCTCAAACACAAAAGCCGAAAGGGGCTCCTTTCGGCTTTTGTGTTGGCGTGGCACGAATTATTCCGTAAATACCTGTTTGAATGATGCGTAATACGCACCCGCCAACAACGGGCCAGCAAGCAGCAACCCAAGAAAAAGCGGAATCGTTGCCACCATCACCAACACCGTCGCCACAATGCCATAGAGAATCAGCGGGAGCAGATTCGTCAGGCAGGCTTTAAAACTAAGCCCCAGCGCTTCACCCGGGCCCATATTGCCAAGGAAGACCAGCGGGATACTGAAGTAGAAAAGACAGCCAGACGCCATCAGAAACAAGAACATGATCAGACCTGCCAATGCGATGGCGCCCCCGCCAATACCCACATCCGGTACTCTTCCTGCCTCCATGGCATTAAGCATGCTCACATCAAAACCGATGCTCAAAAACAGCAGCACCATCGCTACGATGAAAATGCCCACGTAGACCGCCAACTGCAACAACGCCAGGATCACCAATGGACCGGTTTTTTCTGAGAATCCGGCAAAAAGGTCAGCAAACTCCACACTGCCTTCGTTATCCAGCCGGTAGAACATTTTAACCAGCCCGGCATACAGCAGCGTCATCAAAAACATGGCCGCCAACCCACCGATAAAGGGGACGAACTGCACAGCCACATTCAGCAGCATGAGCACCACCAATGCGCCAATCATTACCCCCCAGTTGCCCGCCAGCATCGCCTTACCCTGGCCAAACCAGCTCATGGCATCGCCCATAGACACTTTTTGGGCCGTACCGATAACCAGCTCTGCAGCCTGTGGCGGTACCGCCACATCGCTGGTCGGTTGTTGATAAGGATTCATTTCTGACATGCTTTTTCCCTCCAATGGAAAGTTATTATCGTCCTGCAATTTTCATGGGCGACAGCAGCAGAGAACCACAGGCGATGTTGCCGCGATAATCCACATCGGTGCCGCTACCCTGGATGCCACGTAGCATCTCCGCCAGATGACCGGCAATGGTGAATTCCTGTACCGGTGAAGTAATCCGCCCATTCTCGAACAGGAAGCCACTGGCACCGCGAGAGTAATCCCCCGTCACCATATTCACCCCTTGCCCCATGACCTCGGTGATCAAGATCCCTTTGGGCACTCGGGCCATCAACGCTTCCAGAGACTCTCCAGTATCGGTGACGCGCAAGTTGCGAACACCACCGCCATTGCCGGTCGGAGACATGCCAAGACGTCGACTGGCATACAGACTCAAGGCAAAGGAGGTCAGGATGCCGTCTTCCACAAAGGCCTGCTCGCCGGTAGGCAAACCGTCACCATCGAAGGGCGACGACGCATTGCCTGCAGGCAGGTGCGGGTGTTCACTGAGGGTAAAGCCCGCAGGCAGCACCGCCTTGCCAAGGCTGTCTTGCAAAAAAGAGCTGCGACGATAAATGGCGCCACCACTGATTCCGGACACCAGATGGCCAAGCAAGCCCGATGCCACTTCCGGGGCAAAAATGACAGGCAATTCACCGGTTTCCGGAATCACCGCCCCCAGGCGTGACAGTGCCCGCTCCCGGGACATCTGTCCTACGGTTTCAGCATCCGCCAGCTTCTCGCCAATACGCCCACCGTCGTACCAGTAATCCCGTTGCATTCCGTCATCGTCTTCCGCGACCACGCTGCATACGCGGCTGTGGTGGGTGCCGCGATAGCCGTGCAGGAAACCTTCCGAGGTTGCGAACACGCGCAGGCTGGCACCGCTGTTAATGGAGGCACCTTCCGAATTGACGATACGGCTATCGTCACGGGCCACCTTTTCGCACGCCATGGCTTCGTCGATCGCTCTGCCAGTGTCCATCTCCCATGGGTGATACAGGTCCAGTTCAGGAATATCACGGGCCAGTTGGTCCGCCGGCGCCAGCCCCGCATGCTTGTCAGCTTCGGTGTAGCGCGCAATGGCAGAGGCCGCTTTCAGGGTGTCACGCAGGCTGTCGCGATTGTCGTCCGAGCTGCTCGCATGTCCCTTGCACAACCCCTGGAACACGGTGACAGAAACGCCTCTGTCGCGGTGAAACTCGACCGTTTCCACCTCGCCCTGCCGCACGTTGACCGAAAAGCCCTGACTGAGGCTGACATTCACCTCAACCCCGTCCAGCCCCAGCCGTTTTCCCTCTTCCAGCACCCAGGCAGCGGTATCCTGCGCCTGCTGAAGTTGTGCCATGTCGAGTGCCGCTGTCGTTGCGGAGGAATCAGACATAAAATAGCGCTTCCCTTACCCATTAATTCAAGTGAAGTCAGATGACCGAGTATAACGACGACCCGTACACCAGCAAATCCGAGCAGAAACGGGATGACCTGGCCCTGCAGGAGCTCGGGCAGTCGCTGATGGCGCTCAAGCAGACCGAACTGGATCGCCTGCCCCTGAGCGACGGCCTCAAAAAAGGTCTTGAAGAAGCCCGCCGCATCACCAGCAACGAAGCCCGCCGCCGACATTCGCTGTACATCGGTCGTCTGGTCCGGGAATCCAACAGCGAACAGATTGTACAAGCACTGGAGGCGCTTCAGGATCCGTTCCGCCAGCAACGGCTCACCAATTGGGTAGAGCAGATCGTTGGCTGCGAACAACCCCGTGAAGCAGATGCCACCGTGCAGCAAATTCTGGACTTCTTTCCCCATGGGGATCGCCAGCAAATGCGCAACCTGACCCGCAATGCGCTCAAGGCTCGCCTCGCCGACCCGGCCAATGCCAGCCCGGGAGAAAAAGAGAAGTTCAAACGCGAACGCCGCAAGCTGATGAATTACCTGAATCAGCTGGACAAAACCGTGCCCCTGTTTTGAACCGAGCCCTACAGCCGCCCGTGCAGAAGTGCCCTCCAGCACCTGCCGGGCGCACCGTCAGGGCTTGTGCAATGCTGGCGTTTCGAGACTTTGCCACCAGCCCAGGAAGCTGTGACCAACCGCCTTCTGGGGTAATGAGCGCTCATGCTCGTCAAACCCCTGCTCTTCTTCCATCCGCGATACTTTCGCCTGCGCCGCCGAGAACCAGGCATCCGGATCATTCACGCCGGCACTCATTCCCTCTCCATACAGCGCCTTGCTAAACCAGGTGCGCTCAGAATCATCACCGCACCCAAAAGACGTACGGTCTGTTGCTGCAGACGAGAACACGACTCTCTCAGGCGCCGCCAACGCGTCCACCCAGTGCCCGGAATAACAGGCTGAAACAACCACCCACTGGTGTTTAACCGCCAAACTGTTCAACCAGTTCTTTGCGTCATCGACTGCCAGGTTGTTAAGCCGAAGGTTATGGGTATCAAGAACCAGATCACCATTTACGGCCCCGTGACTGACAAAATGGATTAACAGCAAGTCTTCCGCTGGATCCATCAACGCATCCAGGGCGTTAAGACTTTCCCGCACACTGGTCCGTGTCGCCAAAGGCAATTCATCGCTGCCTCCATTTACCAGCAGAATCTGCCGGCGCTTCAGGTCGAGCACAGAACTGAGCCGGGAAGAGACCCAACCGACTTCTCGCTGGAAGACTCCTTCCGTACCGTCCCCCCCCACCGCCAGGAAGTAAACATCCCGGACACCGGGACGCTGTGGCGCCAATGAAGACAAGGCTGACTGCAAGCGACTGGATTCGGTATACAGACGAGCCTCCATACCTGCTGCCTGTTGCTGCCGGCGTTGCCGATATGCCTTCTCACTAAGGTAATATTTGCCCCGCACGAAGTACCCATTCTCCAGCGTCGGCTGGGCACCAGCCTCACCCGGAATCACCCTGACACCCGGACCTTCGGCTTGTCCGTACTCAAACCCGGCACGAATGATGACGCCATCCGGGCGGGTCAACTCACCTTGCCCGTGAAAATCAAAGTCAAGAAATGGGCCGCTATACTGATAACCTTCCTCGTTACGAAAGGTACCCTCGGTAATCTCACCCTCAGAGTAGCGCCCCTCGTATTGCTCCCCTTCCTCGGTTACCCACAGCCCGTCACCATGGGGCAGGAAGTCCTGAAACTCGCCCTGATAGGAGTCCTCTTCCCCAAAGGTCATCACCCCGGCAACAAGCTCTCCTTCCCGGAAGGTGCCCTGAAAATGCTCATCACCGCAAATCAGGCTTCCCTCACCATGCAGCACCCCTTCGACAAAAGCGCCCTCCATGACACAGCCATCCTGTAACTCAAGTCGACCTTGACCGGTCATCAAGCCAGCGCGGAACTCCCCCTCGTAACGGCGGCCATCAGGCCAGCGCAGTTCGCCGTATCCGTGGAAAAGATTATCTTGAATTTCACCGTCATACACCGCCCCATCGGGCAGCTTCACATCGGCAGGCATAGGCCCGGGGTCGCAAGCCGCCAGCCCCAGGGCCAGTACGACTACGCCAAGGTTTCGCATAAGGGTTCCTGTAAAGACCGGTTCAACCAACCGGTAATTTGAACTGGGCCAACTGGGAGGACGTCCGGCGCAGGTGGACACAGAGTAGCTTGGCAATGTTCTCCATCACCAAGCTAACGGCGTTGGGGCTGCGGCGCCGGAGTTGATCCAGGCCCTTTCGGGTGAGCACAATCAGCGTGGCGTCTTCGGCAGCCCTGACCGTGGCCGAACGAGGCTCATGATCCACCAGCGCCATTTCACCCATGGAATCACCGGGGCGCAGATGGGCGATCACTACTTCGCCACCTTCCACATTCTGCTTAACGATATCCAGGCAACCCCGTACCACAAAGCAGACAAAATCACTGCGGTCACCCTCCCGGCAGACCGTTTCGCCAACCGGTACGCGGTTGACGAATACCAGTTTTTCCAGAAGCCGTAATTCCTCTTCGCTGAGGCCGGTAAACAGGCGCATACGCGACAGAATATCAATCACCTGAGACATCAGGCGGTTCCTCCCACCGTCAGGGCGTCCACCCGCAGCGTAGGCTGACCTACACCCACCGGGACAGACTGGCCATCCTTGCCACATACCCCAATGCCGGAATCCAGGGCCAGGTCGTTACCGACCATGGAAATGCGCCCCATGACTTCCGCACCACTGCCGATCAAGGTGGCTCCCTTGACCGGACACACAATCTTGCCTTTTTCTACCAGGTACGCCTCGGTAGTCGAAAACACGAAACGACCAGAGGTAATATCCACTTGCCCACCGCCGAAATTGACGGCATAGATGCCCCGATCCAGGCTCGCTACGATTTCTTCCGGGTGAGTTTCTCCCGGCAGCATGTAGGTGTTGGTCATGCGTGGCATGGGCAAGTGGGCATAGGATTCCCGGCGCCCATTCCCGGTTGGTGACACCCCCATCAGCCGTGCATTGGTCTTGTCTTGCATGTAACCGACCAGTTTGCCGTTTTCAATCAGGGTATTGCAGGCGGAGGGGGTTCCTTCATCGTCCACCGTCAGGGAGCCACGACGATCCAGCATGGTGCCGTCATCCACCACGGTACACAGCGGTGATGCCACCTGCTGCCCCATTTTTTTGGCAAACATGGAGGTACCCTTGCGGTTAAAGTCCCCCTCCAACCCGTGCCCAACCGCTTCATGCAGCAAGACCCCGGGCCAGCCAGGGCCCAGCACCACAGGCATGGTGCCCGCCGGCCCCGGCTGGGCTTCAAGATTCAACAAAGCCCCGCGGACCGCTTCCCTGGCCCAGGTCTCAAAGCGGTTTTCCTGTAGCAGCCAGTCGTAACTGACACGCCCGCCTCCCCCTGCGCTGCCTCGCTCACGACGTCCGTTGCGCTCGGCAATCACACTGACATTACAGCGGATCAAGGGACGGACATCGGCCGCCAGGGTGCCATCACTGGCCACCACCATGATCACATCCTGCACCGCGCTCAGACTGGCGGTGACCTCGACAATCGCCGGGTCCAGGGATCGTGCTAACGCGTCCAGACGCTGTAGTAGCGCCACTTTTTCTTCTGCCGGCCAGGCCAGCAACGGATCCAGTGCCGCATAGCGTAAAGGGGCCCCTCGGCGGCTGAGCTGCACGCTGCGGTCTTGCCCCTGACGGGTAATCGCCCGGGCGGCACCACTGGCCTGCTGCAACGCCTGCAGGGTGATGTCATCACTGTAGGCAAAGCCGGTCTTGTCGCCCTGAACGATACGTACCCCTGCGCCCCGCTCAGTATTAAAACTGGCATCACGAACAATACCGTCTTCCAATACCCAGGCCTCGTGGCGACTGTGCTGGAAATAGATATCCGCATAATCCGCCTGCCCCGTCAGCTTGCCGTTCAGCAGGGCTTCCAGCTGACCGGTCTGCAAATCGGCAGGGGCCAGCAGGATGGACTCGGCAATGGACAGGCTATCGTTCATAAGGACCTTCTATGTGAAATCGTTGATGCGTTTGCACCGGCATACGCTGGCGAAGTTCATTCATGGTAGCAAGGTCAAGACCTGCCACAAGGGCAGCGGGCACATTCTCCAGGCTCGCGACCACCTCGCCCCAGGGGTTGACCAGCATGGAGTGGCCGTAGCTGCCACGCCGGGGCCCGTGTTCGCCGCACTGGTTTGCGCCCAGCACATAGCACCCAGTCTGTACCGCCGTCGCCCGCAACAACAGCGACCAGTGCGCAGCCCCGGTCACAGCAGTAAATGCGGAAGGATAGACAATCAAGTCCGCCCCGGCATGGGCCAGCCGCTGTGCCAGGGAAGGGAAACGCAGGTCGTAGCAGATCGCCAATCCCACGGTCAGTCCGGCAAGCGGCACGGTAACCACCTCGGTGCCGGGCTCAAAGACATCGGATTCGCAGTAACGACCCTGCGCATCATTAACCTGAGCATCAAACAGATGCAGCTTGTCATAAGCGGCCAGACACTGCCCCTCGGCAGAGACTGCCAGTGCCCGTGTGCGCACTCTCGGTGCCGCCACGACACTGCCGTCAGGGCGCCGCATCGCCGGAACACTGCCACCAATAATGGCCATATTGAAACGCTTGGCCTGCTCACAGAGCCAGCCCTTCAACTGCTCAAACTGCCCGGCAGTGGCACGATAATCGCCGCCGTAGACAGCAAAATTTTCAGGCAGCACCGCCAGCTGCGCACCGCCGTTCGCGGCCTGCTCCAGCAGCGCGGAAGCCGCCTCAAGATTACCGGACAGTTGCTGGCCGCTGGTCATCTGGATGGCCGCAACAGAAATTAGCTGCGTCATTCGAACATTCCTTCGGTTTCTTCCACTTTGGGCTCAGACCAGGTGCCGGTCACGGCATATTCCATGGTAGCCGTTCGATCCAGTTCGTCCCCCCAAATACGTTCGACCACAAAAATGCCGGCACAGGCCGCAGGCCCCGCAAGACACCCCGCATAAAGGTTACTGGACAGCGGCAGCGTCACTTCCATTTGATGATTAAGGGTTTCCTTTTCAAGATCCACGTTACCCTGAACTTCAATGATCGCGGACGGTGACTTGATCGCCAGATTGGTTGTGGAGACAGACGGCCCCTCAATGCGGAAATCCCCACTGATGCTGTCGCAGCTCAAACCCTTCTTGTACAAATCAGAAAAATCCAGCCGCAAACGGCGTTGAATCGTGCCAATGTTCAAAATCCCCAGCACCCGGAGAAACGATGTTTTGGCGTCCGTCTGCGGAATACGGCACTCACCAATATCAATGCGCGTTTGACCATCCATTGCCAAATAATCAGGGTTCAACGGCCAGTCATTCCAGCCCAGCACCCCTTTGGCCCGGGCATCCTCAGACTCGATCATCTCCGGCAGACCCCAGGCTCTCAGGGATCGTCCCAGCTTGTCGGAGCTGAGAACACCATTGAATCGGGTGTATTGCGCCGCTCCGTCACTGTCACCCTGCGCCGTCCAGTCGAGGGAACCCTCAACGCGGGTAAAGCGCCACTGACCATCCAGGTCCGAAATTCTTACGCCTTGGGAAATTGGTCGGACATTACCGCGCCACTGACCAAAATCTTCACCGTTGATCGTCAGGTTATTTAATCTCGCATCCAGTGTTGGCAACTGATAGGGAGAGAATGGAGCACCTTCTTCCAGGCCTGCACTTTCAGGCAGTGTCAGATTGACGCGGGAGACAGACAACGACATGGGCCGCTCCCCCCTTATTGAGAAACCATCAGGAATATGCATTGAGCCTGCCACTGCCTCACTACTCAGGGCGAGATCCCAGCCCGAATCCCTGGGCAACACTGAAAGAGCTGCACCGGGGACCGCAACGCCGAACAGGTCCAGCTCACCGATTTGCACCTTGATGCTGTTCAGTAACCCCGCGGTTGACGAACCCGCCCCCTGCTCCTGTGACTTGAACGCAGGGGCCATTTGATCACCAATGAAATCCAGCCAGGGACTGACTGAGGCTTTATGCAGGGCGCCACGAACGTTTATCCCCATGGCTGGCACCTGCAGATGCCCCCCGCCCAACAAGACGTCACCTGCAAGTTCGCCTCCCAACCGGAAACGGCCACGGATTTCATCGCCATAACCCAGCGTCAATTGCTGGGCCTGGCCCCGAGGCTCTATCGATACAGTGAAAGGGACACGTTGTTCCGTCTGTTTACCAAGCGGCGCAGGTGCATCCACCCTCACCCCTTTCATGCTGGAGGACGCCTTCAACGAAAAGGCACTACCCTGCCAGGGAACCTGTATTGCCAGCTCCACCGGCACCTTTCCACTGACCGGGGCTAACCAGGGAAAACCCAGCCACTCGCGCAACGCCGATGCCTTGAGGGTGGCGCTCGCCTCCATCAGACTGCGACTTCCACGTGTGAGCCAGTGCCCGGCCACGGTGCTATCCAGCAGCTGAGCCTGGAAATCCGGCA
>NZ_AXBZ01000013.1:0-154349 GCF_000475295.1 Alcanivorax sp. P2S70 | reverse complement strand
AAGGAGTTATTCAGAGGCTCCTTAAGTTTCCGCTCCCGCCCAGACAGTGCGGCGTTACTGCCGTGTATCTATGTGGCGGGAGTGGTGGCTCGGACCTTGGTGGTCGTGCGCAGATCAGCCGATCTGCGCTTCAGGACACGCTGAGCATGCAAGGCGTTATTCAGAGGTTCCTTAGGGCCTCGATTTCATGGGCATCGCTGTTGCGCTCGGCAAATGCCTGCCACTGACTGGCGGCGTGGCCCTGAATCGCCTGTGCCATGCGAGCTATATCACTGTCCGGCAGATGCCCGAAGAAACCCAGCAAATGGCTGTCATGGGCGTGTTCCAGGGCGTTGGCCAGCGCCGCTGGCTGATGCTCGACCAGTACATCCAGCGCCGGGGTCAGATGGGCCTGGTCCAGCAACGGGATCAGGGTAAGAAACTCGTCCCAGCTGCCTTCACTGGCAACGGTGCTTACCAGGCTTTCCATGACCGCTGCTTCTTTCAGTTTGGCCAGATTGACCACCGCTTGTTGATGCTGGTTGTCCATGGCATGGACTGCCTGCAACAGGTTGGTCCACAGCGATTGCTCGCGGGCCACATCGAGAATGTGATTGAGCACGGTTTCGCCCTGTTCCGCGACCATGTTACCCATGCGGCCACGCAACTCGGTGTTCAGATGCTCATTCAGCGACAGGACAGCGGGCCATAACGCCTGATCGGTGGCGGCCTGCAGAGTAGCCCGTTGCTGCGCTTCACTGAGCAGCCCGAGCAGGGTATCCAGTTTGCTCTTGTCTTCCAGATACAGGGCAATCATTACCATGGCTTCGCCGTCGTTGACGGTGGCGGTAATGGTTTGCAGGGCGGACGGTTGAATCACTGCCACGAAGCGCGCGAGCGTGATGTGTTCGCCCATGGTCAGCAGGGTTTGCGCGACCCGCGCCACAATTTTGTCAGGCATGGCTGCAAGCAGACTG
The DNA here is from genome assembly GCF_000475295.1 of Alcanivorax sp. P2S70. Taxonomy (NCBI): domain Bacteria; kingdom Pseudomonadati; phylum Pseudomonadota; class Gammaproteobacteria; order Oceanospirillales; family Alcanivoracaceae; genus Alcanivorax; species Alcanivorax sp. P2S70. The sequence continues at coordinate 153,393 of NZ_AXBZ01000013.1, read as the reverse complement.
CGGGACTGTGACGGTTCCAGGTGGATGCAGAGCTTGGCCAGGAAGTCATCGGGCAGCTTGTCCGCCAGTTTGATTGCGCGGTCGGCGGGCAGCTCGGAGGCGATGCCTGCGGCCAGGACAGACCCCAGCACGGTGGTAGCAAGCTTGGCGCTGGCACCGGTGGGCACCAGTTTGCTGATGCCGGCCAGGCGCTGATAGCTATCCTGGTGTTGGGCATAGAAAAAGCTGGAAACGGTGTTTCGGAAGCGAGCCAGCTGGTCAAGATCCTGACCGTCGAGGAAATCGAGGGAGCCTTCGTCACTTTCCAGAAGGCGGCTGAGTTTGAGCAGTTCTGCCCGGGTTTCAATATGCATGAGACGTTTCTCCAGGGCTTAACCGAACAGCATTTTTTTCACTGGGCGTCGGAACGGCCCGGGCACCACGTTCAGGGCATTGTTCATGGCCTTTTCCACGCGGGCATCTTTGGTTTGCAGGGCAGCCAGAACGCTGGCGGCCAGTTGCTCCGCCTGGTCGGCGGGCAGGGACTCGATAAAGGCCAGTGCCTCGGCGGGCAGGCCCTTGGCTTTCAAGGTACTGATGGAATCAGACATGCTTCCTCCTTGGGGCTGCCCGCGCCGGTGGGCGGGGGCAGAAAATCGGGGCCGTTACTATGCCAGCATCCCCGGAGGTTGCCATTGCCGAAAAGCCGGGCCGCGCTGGCGCTCAAGAAAGCGGGCGCGGCCTCCAGGGAGGGTCAGCTGACGTCGGGCTGGGTGCTGATAAAGCCGACATTGACAGCACCTGGGCCCAGGTTGACCCCACCGGTGAGGCTCATGCCGGTGGTGAGCAATTGCACGCCGTGTTCTGTGGCGCAGGCAGCCAGTTCGCTAAAGCCGGGCAAGTGGGGAATGTGATTCTGGTCACCCGCGTAGCTGACGCAAATCACCGGCTCTTCCAGGCCCTGGCGAATACAGTGCTGCACGTGGTTAAACATCTTCAGAATGGCTGCGTCGTAGCCGCGCACCTTGGCCACGGGAAAGGAATCACCATTGCGGGCACAGAGGATGGGCTTGATATCCAGGGCACTGCCAAGCTTGGCGCCGATCCAACTGACGCTTTTGTCGCCTTTCTTGCGGGCCCGTTTCTGAACGTAGAAAAGATCATCAACGACGGCATAACCGGTTGCAAGCGGGACCAGTTCGCTGATGCGGTTCTGGATCTCGCTGATGCGCATGCCGGTGCGGATCAGGTTCATGGTGGCGGCAGCCAGAACGCCCTGGCCACAGAACAGGGTGCCGCTGTCGGTGACGCGCAGGGCAAAGGGGCCTTCCGCGCCAGCCTGACTGCGCACGGCCTTGTAGTCCTGCAAAATGGCATGGGATGCGCGGGTGGCATTCTGGAACATGGGGCTGCGGCTGTCTGGCAGGGTTTGCACCAGTGCGTAGTCGTAGTGGGTGACGATCCGTTCAAGAAAAAATTCCCGAAAAGCGTCCACATCCAGTGGCACTGACTCCGCATCATGGCCCTTGTCCAGGCGGTTATCGGCATAGAAGGCCTGGCGGGTGTCCGGGTTGCGGTCGTCGACCACATGCTCATCACCAATGCGTAAGGTAATGGGCAAAACCTGGATGTGATGCTCTTTAATATAAGGGGCGGGCAGATCGCAGGTCGCGTCTACCACCAATCCGATTTTCATTGTGCTCTCCCGTTGTAGCGAAACGATGCGCGACCGGTGCCGTTGTTATTGTTTTGGTCGGCTGTTGTCGGCTGCGCGAGCACATCGTACCAAGAACGGGATCACAGAATAGCGGGGCCGCCTGACCGGCGGCGTATTCGGGGGGATGGAACTGCGATGACTACTGCAACGGTTCCTGCTCGCTGATAAAACCAACGCTGATGGCGCCGGGGCCGATGTTGACTCCACCGGTAAGCCCCATATGACTTACCAACAGCTCGACGGCATGTTGTTCAGTGGCGGCTTTGAGGGCATCAAACCCTGGCATCTGGTACACGGCTTCGGGGTCGCCGGCATAACTCACACAGACAATGGGAGTGAGCAGTCCGTTTTCAACACAGGCACGGGCATGCTGGAACATCTTGTTCACCGCTGCATCAAAGCCACGTACTTTTGCGACCGGAAAGGTCTGGTCCTGACGGGCACACAGGATGGGTTTGATATCCAGAGCGGAGCCCATCAGGGCACCAACGAAGCCGACACTCTTGTCGCCTTTCTTGCGCGCTCGCTTGTGCACGTAGTAGAGGTCTGGCACTACCGCATAGCCGGTCGTGCACGGGGTTAGATTACTGATGCGCTGGCGGATATCGCCCACTTTCATGCCGCTGTTGATCAGCCGCATGGTTTCGGCCGCCAGCACGCCCTGACCGGCGAACAGGGTCTGGCTGTCACTGACACGAATCCGAAAAGGCCCTTCCCGGCCCGCTGCTTCGCGGTACTGGCGGTAATCGCCGAGGATGGCATGAGCCGCTTCGGTGGCGTTGTCGAAAATGGGGCTACGGCTTTTGGGTACGGTTTGCACCAGCGCATAATCGAAGTTGCCAACAGCCTCTTTTAACAACAGGGTGCGGATCTGCTCGACGCTGGGTGGTGCGGTTTCGGCATCGTGATTTTTATCGACCTCGTGGCGGGTATAAAAGTCGCGGGCTCGCTGCGGGTCGCGGTCATCTACATAAATTTCCTTGCCGATCCGAATGGGTACCGGCAAGACCAGAATGTTATTGGCATCAAGGTAGTCTTTGGGCAAATCGCAGCCCGAATCCACAACCAGACCGATTTTCATTGTTATACGCCCTGCTTTGCACAGTGGGAGGGAAGCCGCGGGTGGCTCTCCCGAGTGCAGCTCCGTGTCCTGTCAGATTCACCTTGAGTCTAGAACGGGCGTGCTGTTACTGGCGTCTTGTTGCGTATGGGAATGGTGTAGGAATGTTAAGGAGTGATTCGGAGGGTCTATAAAAATCAGGGGCGTCGTGCGACGCCCTGTGATTGCCTGCAAGGCAAGAAGTCAAAACTGGCGGTTACTGGATGTTGCCGCCCACCTCCACAATTTTGAGGGTGTTGGTGCCGCCATGGGCGTCGGCGTAATTGCCTTTGGTGATCAGCACCCGGTCACCGGTTTTTACCACGCCAAGGTTTTCCAGTATGGCGACGGCCTGCCGGTTGACGGTGTCACTGGGCATGGAGGTACTGTCGAACGGGACTGCGCGCACCCCGCGCAGGATTGCGACCCGGCGCTGGGTCGCGGGGTAAGGCGTAAAGGCAAAGATGGGAATGCCGGAGCGCAGTCGGGACATCAGCCGCGGTGTGTTGCCGGTTTCGGTCATGGCGATGATGGCGGTCACGTTGCTGAGTCGGTTGGCCGCTTGCATGGCGGCCATGGCAATCACCTCGTCGATATTGTCGGCGCTGTTGTGCGCGGGGTGATCATTGCGTCGTTCCTGCCAGGTCCGTTCCGCCCCGCGGATAATGCGATCCATGGCCTGCACGGTTTCTTTGGGATAATCCCCCACGGCCGTTTCGGCAGACAGCATCACCGCATCGGTGCCGTCGAGCACGGCATTGGCCACATCGGACACTTCCGCACGGGTGGGTTGTGGGCTGTGGATCATGGATTCCATCATCTGGGTGGCAGTGATCACGAAGCGATTGAGCGCACGGGCACGGCGGATAATGTGTTTCTGTACGCCGACCAGTTCGGCGTCGCCAATCTCCACGGCCAGATCACCGCGGGCCACCATGACCCCGTCGGAGGCCTCGATGATGGCATCCAGGGTGTCGTCGTCGGCTACCGCTTCGGCTCGCTCGATTTTGGCAACAATGCCGCCCTGACCACCGGCGTTGCGGTAGTGCTTGCGGGCTTCTTCCACATCGCGGGCATCCCGGGGAAAGGAGAGCGCCAGATAATCCACTTCCATCTCGGCCGCGGTAATGATGTCGGCCAGGTCTTTCTCGGTCAGGGCGCGGGCGCTGAGGCCACCCCCTTTGCGGTTAACGCCCTTGTGGTCGGACAGTTCGCCGCCGACCAGTACCTTGCAGCTGACCCGGGTACCCTCGATCCCGGTCACTTCCAGTTCCAGCAGGCCATCGTTCAGCAGTAATACATCGCCGGGCTGACAATCGTGGGGAAGGGGAGGGTAACTGACACCGACCTGGTGCGCGTCGCCGGCACTGTCATCCAGCCCGGTGTCCAGAGCAAACGCCTGCCCGGTTTTGAGCTGAATGGGGCCGTCGCGGAATTTGCCGATGCGGATCTTGGGCCCCTGCAGGTCCGCAAGGATGGCGACATGCTCCTGTCTCTTTTCCGCGCAGCGGCGAATGGTGCTGGCGGTTTCGCGGTGGGTGTCGGCGCTGCCGTGGGAAAAATTCAGGCGGAAAACATTCACGCCGGTGGCAATCAGGTTATCGAGCATGGCCTCGGAGGAGGAGGCGGGGCCAACAGTGGCCACGATTTTGGTGCGACGGGTCATTCAGCTATCCATTAGCGGTTTTTCTGCAGCATAACATGGCTATGCGATGGATCGGTGACAGCGGGGGCCTTGCGGGCAAGGCTCCTGCAGTGGCTTCGCACATTCCTGCTGTGGAACGCGGGAGAAGCCATAAAAGAAAGCCCGCCCGGGGAGGGCGGGGAAAGGGGCTGCTGGAATCAGTGCAGCATGGCAAAGGAGCAGGTGCGGGCTTCGCTCAGGCGCAGGAAGTCGCCCATGCCCATCTTGATCACTTCGGTGTGGGTGCCGGCGTTAAAGGCAATCCAGTCTTCACTCATCAGGGTGTCATCCACATAGACCGGCATGCCATAGAGATTGCCGAAGGGCGGTTCGCCGCCGGTTTCGCAGAGCGGGAAGCGGTCCTTGAATTCGGCTTCGTTGGCCAGTCTTACGCTGTCGGCGTTCAGGGCCTGACGCAGTTTTTCCGGGTCCAGGTATTGATTGGCAGGCAGCACTGTCATGATCAGATCGCCATCCACATCCATGATCACCGTTTTGGCCATATGGCGCCCGGGAATATGGGCAGACTGGGCCACTTCCGAGGCCGTCACGGCCGGGGGGTGGTTATAGCAGTGGTAATAGACGCCGTTGTTGTCGAGATACTCTTCCAGATTGCGCGCAGGCATGTGCACCTCCTCCCGAAAGGGTATTCGGGACCGGGGAGCCGCCGGGCACGCGGTTGGCGAGCCTTGCCGGCTCCAGAAAGGGGGGTTGTCTTTTCAGCTTAGGCAGCAAGTTGCAACAGGGGAAATACAGTTCTGCGCTAACGAAAATAGCGCAAGGGAATAAAGCAAAGTGGGAGCACGACTGCACCCCCGGGGGGCATCAGGGCTTTTCCAGCTCGGCGACCTGTTTCTCCAGCGCTTCCAGTTTTTCGCGGGTGCGCAGCAGCACTTGTTGCTGAATGTCGAACTCTTCCCGGGTAATCAGGTCCAGACGGCTGACGGTCTCGGCCAGCACGCTGCGAATGTTGCGCTCCACTTCACTGCGCAGCCCCCCCAGATCGGTAGGCAGGCGGCGGCTGATATCGGCCATCAGGCGGTCAATGAAAGGCTGGTCAGGCATGGGGAACTCCGGCATTGTCCTGTCAGGGCAGGCACGGCTTGTAATGTGTCGGCGATGGTAGCACGGTGTGTGCGATTGGGGCACCGACAGTGCCGCCCGGAACCGTGCTGCACCAAACCGGAGCCTGCCCCAATGTGGTGCGCTATAATGGCGCGTTTTCCCCGGCGGCAACGCCAGGGACACAGGTTAACCCCCTGAATTTGCATGATTTTCAAAAACTGGCATGGGTCGTGCACTAATTGGGTCAGAGCGTTCGAGCATACTGTGGATCGGGAACCATAACGGGGCTCAAAGTGAAACGGACGTCACCGGACGCGGTGAAAGCTGAGGAGAATGAAATGAAACTGGTTACTGCCGTAATTAAGCCGTTCAAACTGGATGACGTGCGTGAAGCACTCTCCGAGATCGGCGTGCAGGGCATCACCGTTACCGAGGTGAAAGGCTTTGGACGTCAGAAGGGTCACACCGAGTTGTATCGGGGTGCCGAATATGTGGTGGATTTTCTGCCCAAGGTAAAAATCGAAGTGGCGATTGCCGAGTCCAGCCTGGACCAGGTGATCGAGGCCATTTCCAAAGCCGCTAATACCGGCAAGATTGGTGACGGCAAGATCTTCGTTACCTCCCTTGAGCAGGCCATTCGTATCCGTACCGGTGAAACCGGTGAGGACGCGATTTAAGTTTTACCGTGTTTTGAACCGACCCATGCCAGGGCTTGAAAAACACGCTTCCATTTCCGGAGGGTTGCATTGTGGAAAATCAAATCTTTGAACTTCAGTACGCCATGGACACCTTTTATTTTCTGGTGTGTGGCGCATTGGTAATGTGGATGGCTGCCGGCTTTGCCATGCTGGAAGCCGGTCTGGTGCGTGCCAAGAACACCACCGAAATTCTCACCAAGAACGTGGCGCTGTTTGCCATTAGCTGCATCATGTACCTGGTGTGCGGTTACGCCATCATGTACGGCGGTGACATCTTCCTGAGCGGCATCGCCGACTTCGATCTGGCTGGGGTGCTGAGCGCTTCTGCTGAGAACGGCTTCGACGGTGACTCCGTTTACTCTGGTGCTTCTGACTTCTTCTTCCAGGTCGTGTTCGTGGCGACTGCCATGTCCATCGTGTCTGGTGCGGTAGCAGAGCGCATGAAGCTGTGGGCTTTCCTGATCTTCGCTGTTGTCATGACTGGCGTGATCTACCCGCTGGAAGGTTCCTGGACCTGGGGTGGTGCTGAAGTCTTCGGCATGTACAACCTGGGCGACCTGGGCTTCTCTGACTTCGCGGGTTCCGGCATCGTTCACATGGCGGGTGCTGCTGCTGCCCTGGCCGGTGTTCTGCTGCTGGGCGCTCGTAAAGGCAAGTACGGCCCGAACGGTGAAGTTCACGCGATTCCGGGTTCCAACCTGCCGCTGGCCGCTCTGGGTACCTTCATCCTGTGGATGGGCTGGTTCGGCTTCAACGGTGGTTCTGTACTGAAGCTGGGTGATGCTGCCAACGCACACTCTGTGGCCATGGTATTCCTGAACACCAACACCGCTGCTGCCGGTGGTGCTATCGCCGCCCTGATCGTTGCCCGCATCCTGTTCGGCAAGGCTGACCTGACCATGCTGCTGAACGGTGCTCTGGCCGGTCTGGTTGCGATCACTGCCGAGCCGTCTACCCCGAGCGCGCTGCAAGCGACTCTGTTCGGTGCCCTGGGTGGTGTGCTGGTAGTCTTCAGCATCCTGACTCTGGACAAGCTGAAGATCGACGATCCGGTAGGTGCAATCTCCGTACACGGTGTGGTGGGTTTCCTGGGCCTGATGCTGGTACCGGTAACCAACGGTGATGTGAGCTTCTCTGGTCAGCTGATCGGTGCCGCTACCATCTTCATCTGGGTATTCGTTGCCAGCCTGGTCGTGTGGGGCATCCTGAAAGCGGTCATGGGCATCCGTGTCAGCGAAGAGGAAGAGTACGAAGGCATGGATATCGCAGACTGCGGTATGGAAGCCTACCCGGAATTCGTGAAGGGTTAAGTACCGGACGCAACAAGCAACACGCGTCACGCAACATGAAAGCCCCGGCCATCTGGCCGGGGCTTTTTTGTTTATCGCGGAGTAGCGGGAAAGTTGGCAGGCCCGGAATTGGGCGGAGGGGACTGTCAGTCCTGGTGTGGGAGTTTGCTTGCAAATGAAGCCTCTCTCGGCGCTGACAAGGCATGTCGCGTGCAAGCACTCTCACACGGGTGTACCCATAATGGTGGCAGCGGTCGTTCACCCGCGATTCCCGTCATCCGGGCTGTTGCGCGGTGGAGGCGCCGCTCCCACCACCAGACATCCTCGCCCCTGTGCTATCATGCGTCCTTCCCGCCAGCCGTTTGTTGACACCATGACTGAAGCCACCCCTGTTATCCGCCTGCGTAAAAACGAAGAACGCCGTCTCAAGGCCGGCCACTTGTGGATCTATGCCAACGAGATCGACACCCGCCAGACACCCTTGAAAGAGTTGCCCGCCGGCGCAGCCTGCGTGGTGGAAGACAGTCGCGGCAAGCCGCTGGGGCGAGCGCTGCTCAGCCCTCATTCGTTGATTGCCGCCCGGGTCTACAGTCGTGATGTGAAGCAGGAACTTTCCCGCAGCTTTTTCAAGAAGCGCATCGAGCAGGCGCTGGTGCTGCGCGAGACGTTGTTCAGCGACCCCTGCTACCGGTTGATCTATGGTGAGGCTGATGGGTTGCCCGGGCTGGTGGTGGATCGTTTCAACGATGTGCTGGTGGTGCAAACAGGGTCTGGCGCCATGGAGGCGCACCTGGACGTTATCGTCAGTGCACTGGATGCGGTATTGAGTCCCTCTCATATCATTGCCAAGAACGAAGCGGCTGCCCGAGAAATTGAAGGGATGGACCGCTACACCAAGGCGCTGAAAGGAGAGTTGCTGGATAACGTGTCCCTGACGGAAAACGGGGCGCACTTTACTGCGCCACTGGCGGAAGGACAAAAGACAGGCTGGTTTTATGACCACCGCGCGGCACGTCAGAAAGTGGCGCCGTTGGCCAAAGGTGCCCGTGTACTGGACGTGTTCTCCTACTGTGGTGGTTGGGGGGTACAGGCCGCGCTTGCCGGTGCAGAGTCGGTTACTTGTGTGGATGCCTCAGAGGCCGCCATTGAGTATGTTCACCGCAATGCGGAGTTAAATGGGGTTGGCGACAAGGTGGGTTCCATTCAGGGCGATGCCTTTGCTGCCATGAAACAATTGATTGCCGACGGCGAAAAATACGATCTGGTCATTCTTGACCCGCCGGCGTTTGTGAAGCGCAAAAAGGATTTCAAGAACGGGTTGGCCGGTTACCACGCGATTAACGAGTTGGCCATGCGGTTGGTAAAACCGGGAGGCTATCTGGTGTCGGCATCGTGCTCCATGCATATGCCTGCCAGCCGCCTGCTGGATGTGATCCATTCAAGTGCTCGCCATATTGATCGCAGCATTCAGATTATTGGCTATGAAGGCCAGGGGCCAGACCACCCGGTGCACCCGGCGATTGCGGAAACAGCGTATCTCAAGAGCTGGATATGTCGGGTGAATTTTTCGTACTGATAGCAACTGGGAAGGGCGGATAAATGGAATTTACCCTGATTTTTCTTGAGCTTTTTTTTAGCGCCATGGGCTTGGGTTATCCTCTTTTATTATCTTTTTTTCTGATTATCACGTTGCTGGGACAATGGGTTGGACGCATGGAAGGCTGGAGCCGTTTCGATGCGTTTTACTGGTCCTTTATTACTGCGTTGACGGTGGGATATGGCGACTTACGCCCTTCCTGCCGCAAGAGCAAGTTGCTGGCACTGCTGGTGGCAACGCTCGGGATTATGTTCACCGGCGTATTTGTGGCGGTCACGGTGGCGGCAGCCACCGAGGCTTTTCATCATTATATGCCGGGCGCCAGACCGCTTTAAAACGGGTCAGTGGTTGAGCGGTGCGGTTGCCTGACGTTGTTGGTTCAGGTGCATGAAATAATCCGCCATGACGGCATTGGCCCAGCTGCGAGGGAGCCAGCCAGAAAAATAAGCACAATGACTGCCGCGCCGTGTTATCGCCAGAATGGCATGGGGAAGCTGCCTGATCAGTGGAATGTGTTCGTCGGCATTCTCGATGACGCAGACGGGATCATCTTCGGCGTTCAGAATCAGCATCGGAGTGACGATGCTCTTCATTACACCCACCGGGTTGCAGGCCTCCAGGTACGCGCTCTGGCTGGGGTAGCCTGCCAGAGCATGAATATGCTCGTGAAAACTCTGCAAGTCGTTTGCTTGTGCGCACTGCTGATAACCGGGCTTGGTGGAAAACTGGTCGGCGTAGGGCGTAACAAAGGTGCGAGCGAGCTTGCGGGCCATCATGCGGTTGTAGGGGGGGCGCGAGCGAAGAAACGCCACTTCTACGTTGTAGCCCGGGCAGTAGGCCATGGCTCCCTGAATGGGAGTGTTGTGGCCTTCCTCTCCCAGATAGCGCACCAACAAACCGGAGCCGGCAGAAATGCCCACCGCGTACAATGGCGAATGCGGGTAGCGCTGCGTGATAACGGCAAGTTGCTCGCGTAGATCTGCGGTGTCGCCGAGGGTGTTGATGCGGGGGGCCGTCAGCGGCAGTTCTGCATGGCCACGTCGGGTGCATACCACCACGCGCCAGCCGGTGCGCAACTGAAGGTCACGAACCAGTCCCCGCATGCTGTGAGGAGAGCCTGTAATAGTATGCAGAACCAGCAGAGTGGGCGTCTGTTCGGGCAAACTCTCGCCGAGCCAGTAGAGAGCGGTAGTGCCGCCATCGGCCATGGTCAGGATATCGTGGCTGTCGTACTGAAGGCGGCGCCCAAAGGCTTTTTTCAGCCCAAGGAAAATCAGTTGCAGGTGCGTGTTTGCCAGCCAGGGGGTGGGCGAATAACGTTGTGTCAGAGCGGGTATTGAGGCCACCGATTGGCGGTTGGCCTCGTTATCCTGGTAGATCAATCGGGGAGGCAGGGCAACCCGGGTCTGGTAATAGCCGACGGTCACTGCGACCAGCAGCATGGTGATAAACAGCCCCATGTGCCCCTCACCTCCGACGATGTTATTTCAGTGCTTCCAGCATCGCGGCCATACGCGTGCGTACCGTTTCGATGGCCTTGTAGGGACGAATCATCACTTTGAAATCGATGATTTTTCCCTCGTCGTTCCAGGTGATCATGTCGACACCGTTCACGGCGATACCCTCCAGCTCAAGGGCGAATTCCAGAATGGAATGCGGCCCCTCACTCACTTCCCGCACGTAGTGGAAACTGTCGTTAGCCAGTACATGCATGGCTGCCGTCAGGTAGGCAACCGTGAGAGGTTTGCCTGCCTGGGGGGTATGCACCAGCGGAGAATGGAACACGGCGTCGTCGGCGACCAGCTGTTGAAGCTGGTCACTGCTTTTGCTTTTGACCACGGCATGCCAGGCGCTTAATCCGTTCATATTGCCTCCGGTTAGCCCAACAGAGCCTGCTTGGCCTGGGCGTATTCTTCGGCAAGGCGGGCAACGGCGTCGCCGGCACTGCCGATGGTTTCCACCGCGCCGATACCCTGGCCGCAGCCCCAGATATCTTTCCATGCCTTTTTGTCGCTGTTGCCACCGGATCCGAAGTTCATGGCAGACGGGTCACTTTCCGGCAGGTTGGTTGGGTCCATGCCAGCATTGATGATGGACGGGGCCAGGTAGTTGCCGTGCACTCCGGTGAACAGGTTGCTGTAGACGATATCTTCGGCGCTGCTGTCCACGATCATCTGCTTGTAGGCCTGGTCTGCGTTGGCTTCTTCGGTGGCAATGAACATGGAGCCGATGTAGGCCAGATCCGCGCCCATGGCCTGGGCGGCAAGAACGGCGCGGCCGTTGGCGATGGAACCGGACAGGGCCAGCGGGCCGTCGAACCACTCGCGCAGTTCCTGGATCAGCGCGAAGGGTGACTGGGTGCCTGCGTGACCACCGGCACCTGCAGCCACGGCGATCAGGCCATCGGCGCCTTTCTCAATGGCCTTGCGGCCAAAGCGGTTGTTAATCACATCGTGCATGACGATGCCGCCCCAGCCGTGGACCGCCTGGTTGACTTCTTCGCGGGCGCCCAGGGAAGTGATCACCATGGGCACCTTGTACTTGGCGCACAACTCCAGGTCTTTTTCGAGACGGTCGTTGGAGCGATGCACAATCTGGTTGACGGCGAACGGGGCGGACGGTTGATCCGGGTGGTCGCGATCCCAGGCCGCCAGCTCTTCAGTAATGCGGTGCAGCCACTCATCCAGCTGGGACAGCGGGCGGGCGTTCAGCGACGGGAAAGAGCCGATGATTCCGGCTTTGCACTGGGCCAGCACCAGATCCGGGTTGGAAATGATGAACAGGGGGGAGCCCATCACCGGTACGCGGAGACGAGAGCGAATGGATTCTGGCAATGACATGCGGAGGTCCTCTCAAAAAAAGGCCCCGGGTATACAGGCGGGGCATAATGGAATACCAGTAAAATTTACACCGTATATTTTTGTGCGGTCAAGTCCCGTTTGTCTGCGCGGCGATGTGAGGCGTGCAGCCAGGGTCACAAGGAGGGTTTCAATATCCAGGGGGGAGGGTGAGTCAGCCGGAAGCTGGAACAGGCAAGGAGGGGCCCGCCCCCTAGTCGTCGAGACGAGGAGGATGAACTTTCATGCCCGTATAAAGAGTGCGCATGATCTTTTCGCGCAGGGTGTGCCCATTCATGCCGCGCAGGCCGCTGCCCAGGTCCAGTACCACAATGCCGTGCAGCGTGGCCCAGAACATGTAGCCGATCAGCTGGGCATCGCCTTCCAGCAGGCCGGCGGCGATCATGCGGCGGACATAATCGACCATGTTTTCCTGGGCGCGGGCGTTGGCGGCCCGCAGTTCCGGGTAGCGCTCTTCATTGGGCTGGTTCAGCGTGAAGATCAGTTGGTAGGCGGCGGGATAGCGAGTGGCAAAGTCCACGTAGGCATCCCCTACCGAACGGCCCATGCTGCGAGCATCCGGGGCATTGGCCACGGCGGCCTCCAGGCCTTCCGAGAAACGGTTGAAGGCCGCCGCCCTCACGGCGGCCAGGATTTCGTCCTTGTCCTTAAAATAGCGATAGGGGGTCATCGGGCTGACGCCCAGCTCACTGGCAATCTGCCGCATGGTCACGTTCTGAGGCCCGCGCTCAATAAACAGGCGGGTTGCCGCGTCACAAACCGATTCGCGAAAGGCGGCGATTTCGGCGTCGGTCTTTGCTTTCTTGGCCACGCTGGGTGCTCCGGACAAACAGGCGTACAGTGTAAACCAAGCTTGGCTCGGCTGCCGATGGCCTGTTGCGCGGGCTCATTCGGCGGGTGGGCATGAAACTTGAATGTCCTCACTACGACAAAAGCACCAGGCTTTCCCCAAATACAGGAATCAACGTGCCTTTACCCCCGGATTTCATGCAGGCCCGCGTCGACGCGGTCAAGAATCGGCTGAATGTGCAGGTATGCAGCCTCTATCAGGCCGATATTGTTAACGAGACGCTGGAGATCGTGGCGACCAGCGGCTTGAACCAGAAGGCGCTGGGCGCGGTGCTTTCCTGGCGGCAGGGTTTGACCGGCAAGGTGGCGCGCTCCCGCAGCCCGGTGGTGGCTCGCGAGATTCGCAACCATGCGGATTACTATCACATCCCCGGTTCTGATGAAGAGCACTTCCAGAGCTATCTGGGCATCCCGCTCGAATATGACAGCATTCTCTATGGCGTGCTGGTGGTGCAGACCGAAGCGAAGAAAACTTTTTTCCTCAAGGACATCCGTGAGCTGCACAGTGCCGGGCGGGATTTGCTGGACGCCCTTAAGCTCGGAGCCCGGCAAGCCGGTTAGTGTTGCAGGCGTACCCCGGTAGAGTAGGATGCATGGGTCCGGTTTGTCTCCTTTCTGGCAGACCGCTTCTGCTTGAAGACACTGCTTGAAAGGGACAACCATGATAATAATAAAACGTCTTGCCTTGCTGCTGGCGATAGCCATGATGCTGTGCGCGGTAACGTCGCGCGCATCCGCCAATACCCTGTGTGTTTTCAGTCTGATTGGCGCCCAGGGTGAGCTATGGGAGCAGATGCAGGATTACCGCATCGCCGCTGCCCGCTGGGGCACGCCAATCACTCTCCGGGTTTTCACCGATGAGCGCGTTGCGGCCGAGGATTTCAAGGCCGGCTTTTGCGATGGGTTGATGATGACGGGCATCCGTGCTCGCCAGTTTGTGCCCTTCTCCGGCAGTGTCGATGCCATCGGTGGGCTGGATTCCTACGTGGCGCTGCAGGCGCTGATCGAACTGCTGGCACACCCAAAGCTGGCGGCAAGCCTGCGCCATGGCGCCTATGAAACCGCGGGCATCCTTCCGCTGGGTGCGGCCTATCTCTTCATCAACGATCGCACCATCAACAGTGTGGAGAAGATGGCCGGCCACACCATGGCAGTGTTTGATAATGACCGGGCTCAATCCCTGATGGCCGAGCGCATCGGTGTGAGGCCGGAGCTGTCGGATATCAGCAACTTTTCCTCGAAATTCAATAACGGGGTGGTGGATGTGATCGCTGCCCCTGCGGTGGCCTATCGCCCGTTGGAGCTGTATCGCGGGGTGGGGGTGAAAGGCATGGTCGTGAAGATGGCCACAGTACAGCTCACTCTACAGTTGGTGCTGCGCCATGAGCGTTTTTCTGACGAATTCATGGCGCGTTCGCGTCGCTACTTTGCAGACCAGTTTGAGCAGGCCATGGAGGTCGTGCGTGCAGCAGAGGATGAGCTGCTGTTCTTCTACCCGCCACCGGACAAGGACCAGGAACGCTATGTCGAGATGATGAATGACGCGCGGCTGTTCCTGATAGACGCGGGCGTCTATGACACGGCAATGATGACATGGATGAAAAAGGTGCGCTGCAAGGTGGACCCCGTCCGTGCGGAATGCGGCAACGGGAGTCCCTGGTGATGAAAAGAAAAATACGAGGGTGGATTCTGGTTTTATGCAGCCTCTCTGGCAGTGTGTATGCCGATGGGCCTGGGTCTCTGATCGTGCAATATGAAAATGCATTGCGGCAGCAGAGCAGCGCCAAACTGGAGGCGGTGCTGTCTGAAAAGCTGAGTGTTGAGGTAACCCTGCTGATGGCGGATGAAGATCCCGTTACGGTGTCTCTGAGTCGGGATGAATTCTTGCAGCAGCAGCGGGCGTTATGGTTGTTTTCGACAGAGCATGCGTTTGAATTTTCCCGGCCGGTCGTGAAACAGGTGAGCCAGGAAAGTGGCCGGCAGCGATGGGAAGTCACGCTTGAGCAACAGGAACGCTATGCGCTGTTCCGGAGTACCCTGAAGCGAGACAACCAGATCCCCCTGGTCGTGGAGCAGCATGATGATGTACAGCGCATTTTCGCAATGAACGTGGTGACGCGGGAGTGATAGCGCCACAGGGGGAGGGCGTTTTTCAAAGGCTCCCTGCTATCATGCCGATGTGACCGACCAGGATGTGCGCCCGTGACCCGAATATTGATTGTTGATGATGAACCCCGTATCGCCGAACCCTTGATCTATGCGTTGGAGCGTGAGCATTTCTCGGTGGCGCATGTGGCCTTGGGCGAGGCGGCGCTGGCATGTCTGGCCCGTGACAATGTGGACCTGGTGATCCTGGATGTGGGCTTGCCGGATATCAATGGTTTTGAGGTGCTCAAGCGGCTGCGCCAGAGTAATGAGGTTCCGGTGCTGTTCCTGACGGCTCGCCAGGATGAGGTAGACCGTATTCTCGGGTTGGAGCTGGGCGGCGATGATTACGTCACCAAGCCATTCAGTCCCCGTGAAGTGGTGGCACGGGTGCGTGCCATTCTCAAGCGTCAGGGGGGCAACGGGTCCCGCTCAGCCGTACCACTCTGGCAACTGGATGAAGCCGGTGCCCGTGTTCTCTGCAAGGGCGAGCCGTTATCGCTAACCCGTTCCGAATTTTTGATTTTGGCGGCCCTGCTACGTCACCCTGGCCAGGTCTTCAGCCGCGCACAGTTGCTGGATATCTGTGATAGCGACGAGGACAGTTTTGAACGCAGTGTCGATACCCATATCAAGACACTGCGTGCCAAGCTTCGGCCCTTGCAGGCGGATAGCCTGCTGGCCACCCGGCGGGGCCTGGGGTACTACCTGGAGTCAGCGTGAAACTCGGCCAGCGGATTCTGCTGTTTTATTTTTTGATCCTGGGGTTGTTGGGTTGGTTTGTGCTGGACCTGGTATTCGACCGGGTCAAGCCGCTGGTGCGGCAGTCTGCGGAAGAAACCCTGGTCGACGCGGCCAACTTGTTGGCAGAAATGGTCGCGGTGGAAGCCAAAGACGGTGTGGTGGTGGTCACCCCGCAATTACGTGAGGCCCTGAACCGATACGCAGGGCGTACCCCGGATGCCGATATCTGGGGCATGAAGAAAGTGGCGATTCATACCCATGTCTATATCACCAGCCCGGAGGGCATCGTGTTGTTCGATTCCCGTGGCCGGGATGAAGGGCAGGATTTTTCCCTCTGGAATGATGTGTATCTGACCTTGCAGGGGCGCTACGGTGCGCGCACTACTCGCACTGACCCTGCCGATCCTTCGACCTCGGTCATGTATGTGGCGGCGCCGATTCGTCATGAAGGGCAGCTGATCGGTGTGATCAGCCTTGGCAAGCCTGGCCTTTCGCTGTCGCCGTTTGTGGATCGCGCGGAGCGCGCTTTGTTGTTGTATGGCGGTGGCGTACTGCTGCTGTGTTTGCTGCTCGGCGGCGTGCTGGCTTTCTGGCTGAGTCGCCGGGTTAACCTTTTGCGCGATTATGCCGAGGCAGTGGCCAGCGGCGAACGGGTCGCGCCCCCGCAGTTAAAGGGCAAGGATGAAATTCAGGCGCTGGCAGAATCGGTGACCGCCATGCGTCGGCGGTTGGAGGATCGTGCCCGGTTGGAAGACAACGTCACTCTGCTGACCCATGAAATGAAAAGTCCGCTGGCGGCCATCCGCGGTGCCGGTGAAATCCTCGCCGATGAAGTGCGCGACCCGTCCCTGCAGCGGTTCACCGAAAATGTGGTGCATGAAAGCGTGCGGCTCAGTGATCTGCTGGACCGCTTGCTGGCCATGGCACGTTTGGAAAAACTGGAAAGCCTGCCGGCTCAACGGGCGCCGGTGGCGGTAGCCAGGCTGGTAGTCGACTGGCAGGCCAGCCGATATGCGCTGCTAGCCGAAAAATCGGTGTCGGTGGCGGTGGAGGATCAGGTGATAAACGTGGAACCCGAAACCTTTCAGCTGGCCCTGTTCAATCTGCTCGACAATGCCCTGCGCTTTGCCGAGCCGAATAGCGTGATACGGGTACATGGCGATGGCCATCAGCTCCGCGTTGAAAACCGCGGGCCGGTGATTCCGGATTACGCGCTTTCCCGCGTCACTGAACGTTTCTATTCGCTACCCGCGCCGGGTCAGGAAAAGAGTTCCGGGCTTGGCCTGGCCATGGTGCAGGAAATTGTCCAACTGCATGGCGGCGAACTCGTCGTGGAGAACACGGGCGCCGGCGTGGCAGTCACCCTGAAACTTGCCCCGTCGGAGCGAAGCGAATAACCGACGCCCCTGCGTCGGGGGGTTGTGTATCCTTTAGTTCTAAGCCGCCTTCCCCACACAATCCCCACATAACCCTCAACTCTGCCGTTCAGACTCTCCTCTGATGATGACTGCGAGGGAAAAGGCAATGCGACCCAATTTGTTAATAAAGATGCTGACCATCGGCGGGCTGATGCTGGTGCTGGTGGTGCCGTTACTGATGATTCAGGGAAAGATCTCTGAGCGGGAAAGCGAAGCGTGGCAGGTCGGGGACCAGATCGCCAGACAGATCAGTGGAGAACAACAGCTGGGTGGCCCCATGATTGTGGTGCCCCGGACAGTAAGAAGCTGGAGCGAGAAGCCGGATTGCGAGGGTAGTGGCTGCATGACTGTGCGCCATCATATCGAGTTGGACAGCCTAATCCCCGACAGCCTGTCGCTGGATGGGGACATGCAGACGGAGATGCGATATCGCGGAATTTATGGTGTGCCGGTCTATCGTACCCTGCTCCATCTGGAGGCGGTTTTTCCTGCCAACTGGCGTGAGCCGTCGTCTGATGCCCGGGTGGTGTCCTCGTCATCGCCTTTGCTGTTATTTCAAATCAGGGATCTTCGGGGTCTGGTAGAGCGCCCCCAGGTTCTGGTTAATGATGTCCCGCTGGCGTTGATGGAAGCAGAGCAACTACCAAAGGGAGTAGGAACCCATGCCATTGCCGTGGCGTTACCCGACACCTTGCAGGGAGCATTCACCGTCAAGATTCGACTCAACCTTAACGGTACCCAATCGTTCGGCATGCTGCCGTTGGCCAAGGAGACCCGTATGGCATTGCGGTCAGACTGGCCCCATCCGAGTTTCGAAGGCCTGGTGCTGCCAGTGGAGCGCGAGATCAGCGATGCAGGCTTCACCAGTCAATGGCGTACCAACAGTCTGGCGGCGGCCAGTGCCATTCACTGTGCCCGGGGGGATGCGGCCTGCGGTGATGCGGATCAGGCGTTGCGGGTACGGCTGGTGCAGCCGGTTACCGGTTTGCTCTCCAGTGAGCGGGCACTGAAATACAGTTTTCTGATCGTCGGCCTGACGTTTGCCGCATTCTTTCTTTTTGAGGTTCTTCGCCGCTACCCCCTGCACGCCATGCAGTACTTGTTGGTGGGGTTGTCGTTGGCCATGTTCTACATGTTGCTGGTGGCGTTGAGTGAGCACATCGACTTTGCGTTGGCCTATGCCTGCGCCGCGCTGGCCTGTTGTGCCCTTATTGGGGTGTATCTAATGGCGGTGATGCGTTCGTTAAAAAGTGGCTGGCTGTTTGCAGGGAGTTTGCTGCTGGTGATGGTGTTGATCTACGGCATTCTGATGGCAGAAGACTACGCCTTGCTGATGGGGGCCCTGCTGTTGTTTGCCGCACTGGCCAGCGTCATGTTGGTGACGCGAAAACTGGATTGGTACAGCTTTGCTTCGGTGCGTAAAACCGGCCAGGAAAGTCTGTTGAAAGAGCGAAACATGCCATGAAAAAAAAGGAAAGGGCGCGGGTCATGGTGTTGTTGAAGGAAGCCGATGCAACGCCGCTATTCCACCGCTATTGCTGCATGCAGGCGTTGAGAGTGGTGCAACAATCGATGGCAACAAATGGCGATGATCCGGTTGCCATTGGGTTGCTGGCCGCAATCTGGCTGAGGCTTGGGGCCTCCCGGCGGGCACGTGGCCTGTTGCAAAGCCGTATTGTGCAGCGCAGCAAGATACCTCATCCCCAATACTGAAACCGGTGAGGGGCATTTATGTTGTTTATTTTAGTTCGCTATTGCGAAATTGTGACAATTGCATTAATTCTGAATCCGGGTCAGGGAAGGATGTAATCAGACCTGAGGCAGTACTGGCCTGTCTTTTCAATTCAGGGAGAAAATGATGAACAAGAAAACGATGCGTGTTGCGATGGCCACGGTGATTGCTGCTGCCGGCCAGCATGTAATGGCGGAAGCGCCTTCCTACAATTACGTGCAATTCGACTATGTGGTGTCTGGTGATACCCAACTAAAATCCTCCGGGCTCAGCAGTGAGAGCCTGGATGTAGAGCAGGGTTTTGCCCTGCAAGGCGCGTTCGAGATTGGCGATTATATGCTGGTCATGGGACGTCACCACGCGCTGGATTACGATGACAGTGATGGCACCTTTCTGGGCGTAGACAATGCCGTGATTAACGACATGACGTTTATCGGGGTGGGCGCGCATCTTCCCATTGCTGACATGCTGGATGTGTATGGAGTCATGGGTTTCAGTCGCCCCACTTACACCAATGTGGCCGGTGAAGGCTATGGTCTGGAAGTGGGTGCCCGGGTGAACGTCGAGATGATCGAAGCGGCCCTGTGGTACAACATGGGCAGTACCGATACCAAGGCAGGCAGTCAGACTGTCGACATAGATCCGGAGCTGTTGGGGCTGGATGTGGCCATTTCGTTTGCGCCGGAAGCTCCGCAACTGGTGCTGGGATATGTCGATGCGACACACGAACTGAAGGCCGGTGCTACAGATGCGGATATTGAGTACGATTACTTTTCTATTGGGGTAAGGAAATCGTTCTAACCCTAACCGAAGAGTCAAAAAAGGCCTGCTTTGCAGGCCTTTTTTTTAGTCGTGCCAGCCGTTCACTTTGCCGGAGCAAACCCAGTCCATGGAGCCTTTGGTAACGCCAATCCACTTATAAGAGTAGCGACCATTGGCGCGGTAGGTCGACCAGTTCTTGGTTTTGCCGGGAGAGATCCCGGATGCACCGCAGTCTTCCGTGCCGTCTTTGCGCTCGTTGCAGAATCGGGCATAGATACGGTGGTCACAGACGTTGCGGTAGGTAACGATAAACTGACCTTCGGAATACTGACTCCAGCGATCATTATCGACCACCATGCAGGGGCTGTTTCTGCTGGTTTTTCCGTCCCAGCAGGTATCGTCGTCCACGGATGAGTAGTAATCCGCCAGGGTAAGTGCCGGTAGCAGCAGGGCGGCAAGGCCAAACGTCCATTTCATGATTTCGCTCCCTTAAAGAATGTTGGGCCGACACAAACAACAGAGCCGACCGTTACATTCTAGGGAGTGCGTGCACGCAAAGCGTACCCCATATGGGGTAGGTTTCCGGGCATTGTGTAGCGAAGTGTTAAGCGCTGGAACCTGGGGGGACACCGTAAGCGCGCAGGAACATGTCGACGACCTGTTCGGCGTGGGGTTGGGCTTCGCAGGCGGTCATGGGCTCGGAGTAACCGATCATGACGCGCATGTGCTCACAGCCCTGCAGCAAACTGAAAAAGTTATTGGCGGCCTGACGCGGATCGGGCACGTCCAGCAGGCCGGCATCGCTGGCATGACGGACCAGGTTTTCCATGGCGGTCAGCGTACGCTGCGGGCCGGCTTCGAAAAACAGCTGTGACATGGCCGTGTCCTGGGTGGCCAGGCTGCCCATCAGGCGCTGAAGCTCAATCACTTCCGGGGTGTGGATCAGGTCCAGAAACGCCAGCCCGATCCGGGTCAGGGTGGTGCGGATCGGTTGCCCGGGTTCCAGCTCGAAAATCGGCATGGGCAACATGTTCTGGCATTTCGCTTCGATAGCGGCGGAGAACAGGGTCTCCTTGTCGCTGAAGTGACTGTAGACGGTGAGTTTGGAGACGCCGGCTTCTTTGGCGACAGCATCCATGCTGGTGCCGCTGAATCCCCCGGCAAGAAACAGGGTTTTCGCCGCTTCCAGGATGGCTGCGCGCTTGGCGGGGTCTTTGGGGCGGCCGCGATTGGCCGCAGGGACGGTCTGGGTCATATTTTCAATACTGGACGGTTCAGTTTAACAAACTTACTATACTCGCCAGTATAGCATACCGGCAATGACCGGTGACCGAGGGTACTGACATGTTGCGTAACACCGTATTCCCTGGCCTGCTGGCCGGTTTGCTGGCTCTGCAGGGGTGTTCCGATGGGGACACCAACCACAACGAGATTCCCCGTCCGGCGCTGGTGACCCAGCCGTTATCGGCCAATGTGGGGCAGGATGTGTTCCCGGGCGAAATCCGGGCGCGCTATGAACCGCAGCTGGGATTCCGCATTGGAGGCAAGATCAGCCAGCGGCAAGTGGATGTGGGGGACCGGGTCAGTAAGGGCACCAGTCTGGCCAAGCTGGATACCGACGATGTGCGCTTGCAGCTGGATGCGGCACGGGCCCAGTTTGCCTCTGCCCAGGCAGATCACAAGCTGGCCAGAAGCGAGCTGGAGCGCTATCGCGAACTGCTGGAGCGCAGGGTGATCAGCCGGTCCCAGTTTGATTCCTTCGAAAGCCGCTTCGATGCCAGTGCTGCCCAGCTGCGGCAGGCCCGTGCCAATCTGGATGTGGCCCGCAATCAGGCAGATTACGCCTCCCTGAAGGCCCCCCGTGACGGCGTGATTGCCCAGCGTCTGGCGGAAGCCGGGCAGGTGGTGGCCGCCGGCCAGACGGTGTTTGTGTTGGCTGCCGATGGTGATCGCGAAGTGCGCATTGATCTGCCCGAGCAGGATGTAGGCCGGTTTACCATCGGCATGCCGGTGGCCATTGAACTGTGGTCCCGTCCGGGGCAGGTCTTCCCCGGCAAACTGCGTGAGCTGTCGCCAGCGGCGGACCCCCGTTCGCGGACCTATGAAGCGCGAGTCGCTTTTGACAACGACCAGGTCGGAGCGGAGCTTGGCCAGTCTGCCCGGGTATTTGTCAGTGGGGCAGACAATGATGTGCTCAGCATTCCTCTCTCCGCCCTGACCGCGGAAGAAGACGCGACCTATGTGTGGGTAGTGAATCCGGACGACAGCGCCCTGGTAAAAACCCCGGTGGAAGTGGGCCCCTACCAGGAGCAGGTGGTGCCGGTGCTGTCCGGCTTGCAGGCCGATGACTGGATTGTGGCCGCAGGCACCCATCTGGTGCGCGATGGCCAGGTGGTGATTCCCGTGGATCGCCAGAACCGCCAGGTGGAGCTCGCCGCCACGGCAGAGGTGTCGCAGCAGGAATCTGCCCCGGCCGAGCCGGCAGACGAACCTGTCGATCAGGGCGAATAAGGGGAGCTGCCATGTCGTTCAACCTGTCGGAATGGGCACTGAAAAACCGCGCGCTGGTGCTCTATGCCATGTTGCTGCTCGGTGCCATCGGGGCGATTTCCTACGCCAATCTTGGCCAGAGTGAAGATCCGCCGTTCACCTTCAAAGTCATGACCATCAATACCCTGTGGCCCGGTGCCAGTGCCGAAGAAGTCTCCCGGCAGATTACCGAGCGCATTGAAAAGAAATTGATGGAAACCGGTGACTTCGAACGCATCCAGTCTTACTCAAGGCCGGGTCAGTCGCTGGTCATGTTTATGGCGCGGGACGAAATGCGCTCAACCGATATCGATGATCTGTGGTACCAGGTGCGCAAGAAAGTGGGCGATATCCGCCACACCCTGCCACAGGATGTGCGCGGCCCATTTTTCAATGACGAGTTCGGTACCACCTTTGGCAATATCTATGCGCTCACCGGCAAGGGCTTCGATTACGCCATCATGAAAGACTACGCCGACCGTTTGCAGCTAACGCTGCAACGGGTGGACGACGTCGGCAAGGTGGAGCTGATTGGCCTGCAGGATGAAAAAATCTGGGTCGAGATTTCCAACACCAAACTGGCTTCGCTGGGGATCCCCCTGGTAACGGTGCAGCAGGCACTACAGTCGCAGAATACGGTTGCCGATGCCGGTTTTTTTGAAACCCCGACCGATCGTGTACGTTTGCGCGTATCGGGTGAATTCACCAGCGTAGATGACATTCGCAACTTCCCGATTCAGGTCGACAACCGCACCCTGCGTCTCGATGACATCGCCAATGTGTACCGTGGCTTCAGTGACCCGTTCCAGCCGCGCATGCGTTTCATGGGAGAAGATGCCATTGGTATTGCGGTTTCCATGAAAGAAGGCGGGGACATTCTTCAGTTGGGTGAGAACCTGGACAAGGCGTTTGCCGAACTTCAGAAAAGCCTTCCCATCGGTATGGAGCTGCGCAAGGTTTCCGATCAGCCAGCGGCGGTGGAAGCCGGGGTGGGCGAATTCGTTCAGGTGTTGATGGAAGCGTTGGTGATTGTGCTGCTGGTGAGTTTTTTCTCGCTGGGTTGGCGCACCGGCATGGTGGTGGCACTGTCGATTCCGCTGGTGCTGGCGATCACCTTTGCGTCCATGAAGTATTTTGATATCGGCCTGCACAAGATTTCTCTCGGGGCGCTGGTGCTGGCGCTGGGGCTGATGGTGGACGATGCCATCATTGCCGTGGAGATGATGGCCATCAAGATGGAGCAGGGCTTCAGTCGCCTCAAGGCAGCGGGCTTTGCCTGGACCAGTACCGCGTTCCCCATGCTCACCGGGACCCTGATCACCGCGGCCGGCTTCCTGCCCATTGCCACCGCAGAATCCAGCACCGGGGAATACACCCGCTCCATCTTCCAGGTGGTGACGATTTCGTTGCTGGCGTCCTGGGTGGCGGCGGTGGTGTTCGTGCCCTACCTGGGTGACAAGTTGCTGCCGAGCCTGGTGCGTCATAACCGTGATGGCGAAGTGCACGACCCTTACCAGAAACCGTTTTATCGCAAGTTCCGCCAATGGGTGGAGTGGTGTGTGCGTTACCGCAAAACGGTGATTGCCATTACGGTCGGCATCTTCTTTTTCTCGGTCTTCCTGTTCCGTTTTGTGCCGCAGCAGTTCTTCCCGGCTTCAGGACGTCTGGAGCTGATGGTGGACCTGAAACTGGAAGAAGGGGCCTCGCTCAATGCCACCCAGGAATTGGCGTTGCGTCTGGAAAACCAGCTTGGCGAAAACCCGCTGATTGAAAATTACGTGGGCTACATGGGAAGCGGATCGCCCCGTTTCTATCTGTCTCTGGATCAGAAGTTGCCGGCCGCATCACAGGCACAGTTTGTGATCCTGACTCGCAATGTGGAAGAGCGCGAAGAAGTGCGAAGCTGGCTGATTCAGTTGCTCAACGATCAGTTCCCGACGGTGCGCAGTCGTGTATCGCGTCTGGAGAACGGGCCACCGGTGGGTTACCCGCTGCAATTCCGTGTTTCCGGTGAACACATTCCGCAGGTGCGCGAGTTGGCTCGCCGGGTAGCAGAAAAAGTGCGTGCCAATCCGCACACCATCAACGCGCATCTGGACTGGGAAGAGCCCAGCAAGGTAGTGCGTCTGAATGTGGACCAGGACCGTGCCCGGACCCTGGGTATCAGCACCCAGGATTTGTCGGTGGCGCTGCAGGCGTCCCTGTCCGGGGTGGTGGTGAGCCAGTTCCGGGAAGACAACGAGCTGATCAATGTGGAAGTGCGTGGCGACAGCCGCGAGCGACACGCCCTTGGGCTGCTTGGCAACCTGGCCGTACAAACGGAAAACGGGCGGGTGCCGTTGAACCAGATCGCGACACTGGAGTATGGCTTTGAGGAAGGCATCATTTGGCACCGGGACCGGTTGCCCACGGTGACCATTCGTGCGGACATTGCCGATGATGCGCTACCGGCCACACTGGTGAACGAAATAATGCCGACCCTTGCCGCGGTGCAGGCAGACCTGCCGCCGGGTTACCTGTTGGAAGTGGGCGGTACGGTGGAAGAGTCGGCCCGTGGCCAGCAATCCGTGAATGCAGGCATGCCCCTGTTCGTGCTGGTGGTGATTACCTTGTTGATGTTGCAGCTACGCAGCATGCCGTTGTCACTGATGGTCTTTGTGACCGCGCCGCTGGGGCTTATCGGCGTCACCCTGTTCCTGTTGTTGTTCCAGAAACCGTTCGGCTTTGTGGCCATGCTCGGCACCATCGCTTTGGCGGGCATGATCATGCGTAACGCGGTGATTCTGGTGGACCAGATTGGTCAAGACATGGCGCAGGGGCTGACCGCCTGGGATGCGATTATCGAATCCACCGTGCGCCGCTTCCGGCCCATCGCCCTTACCGCCCTGACCGCGGTGCTGGCCATGATTCCGCTGTCGCGGAGCGTGTTCTTTGGCCCCATGGCCGTGGCAATCATGGGGGGCTTGATTGTCGCCACCGCCCTAACTCTGCTGTTCCTGCCGGCACTCTATGCGGCCTGGTTCCGGGTCAAGGAAGAGCACGCGCCACAGCCGTAACGAACGCTGAATCTGTTGCCGGACAGTTTCCGGTATTCCCCTTGCCCCGGCCCCTGCCGGGGCTTTTTTATGGTTCATCACGGATTTCCGCGAAAGCCTGGTTTAATTAATGCCCTTTTTCCGTAGGAGCGTCGGTTATTCGCTCCTGCTACACGCTTCAGAGCGTCACGAATTGCTGGAATGGCCCGGTGATTTCGTAGGTAATGCCGAAGCCGTTGCCGCCACCAAAAATGTCACTGCCCCGTTGCGAACTGAAGTACAGACGGGTGCCATCCGGGCTGAAGGCCGGGCCGGTAATCTCGGAATCATCCTGGCCGGTGACCTGCAACAGCGGGGCCACCTTGCCATCCGTATCAATCACCACAATTTGCATGTCGCCACCGTCTTCGGCCACCAGCAGGTCGCCACCGCTGGAGACAGTCAGGTTGTCCACACCGGTGAGAATCGGGTTGGTTGAGGTGGCGGCATCGTAGACCACCGTGAGCCGATTCAGATTGGTGTCCAGCTGCCACACCTTGTTGTCACCCTTGGTGGTGAAATACACAAAACCGTGGCTGTACCAGCAGCCCTCGCCACCATCGAAGGCGCTGCTTTGGGGCAGTTGTTCACGGGTGGGTGCCTGCAGGGCATTGGGGGTGGGGTTGGGCAGGTCCAGCCACTCCACATACCCCTGGCTATCCATGGCCGCCACTTGCAGGATCCCCTCATCCAGATTCAGGGAGCCATCGTGATGGTGGCCAGCGGGGATAAAGCGGTAGAAACGACCGTCGCCTTCGTCTTCGGTGAGATAGACCATGTTGAACACCGGGTCTACTGCCGCGGCTTCGTGTTTGAAGTAACCCAGACCACGACGCACCCGGGCCGGGCGGGCGCCAAACGGGTCGCACTCGTACACGCGGCCGAAATCCACTTCTTCACAGGACAGCCAGGTCTGCCAGGGGGTCGGGCCACCAGCACAGTTGATGTTGGTGCCGCCCAGAATCCGGTAAGCGTCGTTGATGCTGCCGTCGGCATGGAAACGGATAGCGCCGGCGCCGCCGCCCAACAGGCTGATGGTTTCGCTGTTGGACACATACACCCAGCCGCCATCCGGGGTGGCGAAGGTGGCGCCACCGTCGGGGTAGCTGTGCCAGCGGTAGTGGGTACGGTTCCAGAAACTGCGTCGCACCCGTTGTCCGGCGGCGGCAATCACTCGGGAGGAAAAGCCCGCAGGCAGGCGCATGCCGTTGGCATCGGGGCACTGCAATTCGCCAATGTTGGCGAGGGTGCGGGCGGCCAGCGGCTGACTGATCGCCAGCAAACTGGGGCCAATGGCCAGGGCGGCAAGGCCGGTTGAGCCTTTCTTCAACAGGTCGCGACGGGACAGGGCTGCCTTGTTGTGCACGGTGGCTTCCTCCATGAAAGTGAATGGACAGGCGGCAAGCCTAGCGAGGAAATAAGTCAATTTGGGTGACAGCGTGCAAACCTTGCCAGTGCACCCCATGAAGCCGGTCACGTTTCTTGCCAGCGTAACCAAAAGTTCACTCTGTGGTGCGGCCGGGACCTGGCCGGTTCAGGGTGTTGCGGGAAGCACCTGGATGGGCAGCGGCGGGGAATGTCCCTGATGCTCGGCGCGTACACAGCGCAGCTCGAACTCGCCCACCTGATCAAAGCGCCAGGGCAGGGTCACGGTGCTGCCGGGTTCACTGAGTCGGGTATTGGGGTAGTCCTTGCGCAAGTCCGGCATCAGCCGGTGGATCAGGTTCTGGTCGCGTAACGCGGTGCCGTCCCCCAGGGCGAACAGGTGCCAGTCGGTGCTGTGATTGGTGACGGATAACGCCACGGCGGCGGTGTGCTGCACACGCAATGTGGCCGGTTGCCAGTGGTGATCGAAACTTACGGGCAGTGCCGGCAGCGGGCCGGGTTCGCGCAGGGCGGTGCCGCCGGCCATGGGGATCTCGTCTGGCAAGATGCCGTGGGCCCCGCTACCCTGCGCGGCAAGCATATGAAAAATGATAACGATGGCCGCGAGCGTCTGTTTCATGGGGTGCCGGGTCGGAGGGATAACATTGACTGCCAGAATACCGCTTTTCCTGTTCACCTGTCTGTGGGTGCTGCTTTCGTCTGTCGCATCGGCGGCACCACTCACGGTGGCCGTGAAAGCGTCACCGCCGTTCAGCTATCCGGAAGGGGATCGCTGGGACGGTGTGAGTGTGGAGCTGTGGGAAAGCGTGGCTGACAAGGCGGGGCTGGAATATCGCCTGCGTCCCTACAAGACCCTGGCAGACATGCTGGAAGCGGTAGAGTTGGGCCAGGCTGATGTGGCCATCGGTGCCATCAGTGTTACCGCCGAGCGCGAGCGGCGATTGGACTTTACCCAGCCCATGTACCGGGCCGGGTTGGGTATCGCCACCCGCAGTGAGCCCGGCGGCTGGAGCACCACGTTGCGCAGCCTGTTCAGCTGGAAGTTCTTTTCGGCCGTGCTGGCATTGGTGCTGGTGTTGCTGCTGGTCGGGTTGTTGATCTGGTTGCTGGAGCGACGCAAGAACCCGCAGCAATTCGGTGGCAGTGTCAGCGAAGGGATTGGCAATGGTTTCTGGTGGTCTGCGGTAACCATGACCACAGTGGGGTATGGCGACAAGGCGCCGGTGAGTCTGGGTGGCCGGGTGCTGGGGCTGGTGTGGATGTTCGTCAGCATTATCACCATTTCCGGTTTTACGGCGGCCATTGCTTCCAGTGTGACCGTGAACCAGCTGCAAACCCGTATTGATGGCGCCGGTGATCTGCCGCGTGTCACTGTGGCGGCCGTTGCCAATACCAGTGGCGCCCAGTGGCTGTCGGCCAATGGCATCAAACACCAGCGTTTTGATAACACCGAAAAAGCGCTGCGAGCGGTAGCCCTGGGGCAGGCGGATGCTGCGGTAGGGGATGCGCCGGTGATGCGCTATATCCTGAGTGAGCGTGAAGACGACAATCTATTGGTGCTGCCCAAGCTGGTCCGCGAAGAAAGTTAT
Organism: Alcanivorax sp. P2S70; assembly: GCF_000475295.1. Taxonomy (NCBI): domain Bacteria; kingdom Pseudomonadati; phylum Pseudomonadota; class Gammaproteobacteria; order Oceanospirillales; family Alcanivoracaceae; genus Alcanivorax; species Alcanivorax sp. P2S70. Next base: position 125,179 of record NZ_AXBZ01000013.1, on the reverse strand, counting down.
GCCTTTGCCGTGGCCAACGGTAGCCCGCTGCGCGAAACCCTGGACCAGGCCATGCTGGATATCCTGCCCACGGAAAGCTGGCGCATGGTGCTCAACCGCTATCTGGGGCAGTGAAAGGCAGTTGTCAGCTATCAGCTTTGAGCTTTGAGGAAAAGCCAAGAAAAACCATTGCCCATTTCGAAGGGGTGGGTTTTTCTCTTCCTTGTGGCTTGTGGCTTGTGGGTTGTAGCTCACAGCTGACAGCTGATAGCTGATAGCTGATAGCTTAAACCGTCAGGATAGACTTGGTTACCGAACCGGTAGCGATCAGTCGCTCTTCGCCGTCGGCATTTACCGCATAGGCTTCCGCGCGCATGGCTGCCAGGGTCCGGCCGATGCGGTCGGCGCGGCCGCGCAGCACTACGGTTTCGCCTTTCTGGGCGGCTCGTAACACGCTGTTGTGGGTCTCGATGGTCACTGGTGCCTGGTTGTCCTTGAGCAGCGGCACCGCGGCAAAGAAACAGGTCACATCCATCAACGCATAGAGAATGCCGCCATGCAGGGCGCCCAACGGGTTGGCGGTAAAATCATTCACCTGAAAGCGGAGCTCGCTGGTGCCTTCCCCTGCATGCAGCAGTTCCAGCTCGCAGGCACGGTGCAGCGGGTGGGCAAGGACATCATCGCGGGCAACATCAAGGCGGCTCATGGGGTTCTCTCTGTGGGGGTGGGGAGCAAACGCGGGCGCTACTTTGCCTGCGCTTTGGTCACTTGTGAATGACCGTGGGGAACCGCCCGGTTTGACCGTGGTCCCAATATTTCGCAAGATATCCGTTCCGCTCTATGGATTAATTCGACGGCGACCCTCATGAAAGCTCTGGTCTGGACATTGCTGCTTGTCATCGGCACTCACGTGCTGGTGCTGGATGCCATGCACCACGAGCACGATGAAGGCGTTGCCTACGAGCAGGTCCAACAGGATGAGGCCCATCAGGATGTGCTGGACCGTGGCGGTGAGCATTGCTGCCAGTGCCATGGCTTCATGACCGGCATCGATTGTGCCCCGGCCCGCCAGCCTGCGCCGGCCCGCCAACTGACAGCCCTGCCCCCGGCCCTGCCGGATGCCCCCGCGGATACCCCTTTCCGCCCACCGATAACCGCCTGATTTTTTCGCACTGAGTGCTGCGCCGACGGGCTTGTTCTGCCCCGGCATGGCGACGTTTTGTGTCTAAAAAATCAGGAGCTTCCCCATGGGAATTCCCACCGCAGTGCGCACCGGCGCGCTGTTTATCCTGCTGTGTGTACAGCAGCCGGCGCTGGCCAGCAGTGCCGCCGATTGGGCGGCCTGGGTCCGCCAACAGGTCAACCAATTGCCCGCCAGTCGTGCCATTGCCGCCCGGCAGGAACAGTGGCTGGCAGACAACCGCAACGCGGCCCAGCCGCTCTATAACCCGGCGCTCAACATCGGGTACGAAGACAGTGTTGATGTGACCAAGACCCTTGGCGTCAGCCAGACCCTGGACTGGTCCGGCAAGGGCCGAGCCCTTGGCGAGGCCCGCCAGCAGCGCGATGCCGTGGCGGTGTTGCGGGCCGACAAGGCCCGCGCCGATCTGCTGGCTCAAAGCCTGCGCGCCCTGGTGGCGTATGACGCAGCCCACGCCCGATTGCTCGCCGCCCGTGAGCAGGAGCGTCAGTTGATGGCACTGGCGGACCTGATGCGGCGCCGTGAACAGGCCGGCGATGTAGGCCAGGTGGATGCCCGCCTGACGATGCTGTCCGTGGGCCAGGCCCAGCAGGCGTTGGCAGAAGCCGAAGCGATGACCACCGCAGCCGTGACCCGCCTGCGCGAAGTCATGGCGCTGTCGTCGCCGGCCTATCCGCTACCGGAAGATGCCACCGTGCAAGGGCTGGCGATACGGGGTGGGGTGGACACGCGGCTGGCCGCCAACTACGACCTGCAACTGGCCGAACAGCAACTGGCGTTGGCCGAGCAGGGCGTGACCGTCGCCGACCGGCAACGCAACAGCGACCCCACCTTGGAAGTGCGTTTCGGCAAGGAAGACGATGCCAACCTGTGGGGCGTGGACTTCAGTCTGCCGCTGAACATTTTCAACAGTGGTAAACCTGCCTACCAGCAAGCGCTGGCAGACAGTGATGCCCAGCGCGCCCTGTTGGAGAAAACCCGCAACGATATCCGGGCCCGTTTGGAAGGGGCTCGCGACAATTTCCGTCAGCAACAGCGGCGTTGGGACACCTGGCAACAACTGGCAGAGAGTCGCCTGGACGACAACGACACCTTGCTGAAACGGGTCTGGGAGCAGGGTGAACTCACCACCCAGAACTATCTATTGGCGCTGAACCAGAGCCTCGACACCCGCCTGTCCGGCATCGCCCTGCGCGAAGCCATGCAACAGGCCTGGATCGAATGGCTCCAGCAAAGCGCTCAGCTGGATGCGTGGTTAACCGCACTGGCGAATCCCTGACACGCCGTAGGCGCGGCGCTTGCGACGCTCCTGCAAAGGCCAAAAAATTGGAAATTTTTATGAAAACGCAAAATAAGTTCATGAAAACGCCATTGGCGATCGCGCTGCTGGCCACCCTTTCCTTCCCTGCCTGGGCGGGTGATGACCACGGTCATGATCACGATACGGCACAGGAAAAAAGCGAATCTCATACCGGGGAATCCCACGACGATCACAATGCCCAGGATGCGCATGGCGACGACAACGCCAGTCATGATCATCAGACCGAACACGGTGAGCAGAATGAGCATGAAGAAACCGGCGTGACCCTGACGTCGGAACAACAAGCCATGCTCAACCTGCAAATCCTCACCCTGCAGCCGCAGCAGAATGCCACCCAAACCCTGACCGTCCCGGCGGAAATCACCAGCAACCAGTACCGCACCTGGGTGGTGCCGGTGCGTATCGACTCCCAGGTGCAGTCACGCAGCGCGACCCTCGGGCAGCACATGACACAAGGCGAGCCCATTGCCACCCTGTTCAGTCCGGCCATGGCCGAGTTGCAAAGCGACCTGCAAGTGGCGGCGGATGCCTGGCGGCGAGTGAACAATCTTGGCCGCCGGACCGTGGGCAACCAGCGCTATCTGGATGCGCAAAGCCAGTACCAGTCTCTGCGTGCCCGGGCCAAAGGCTACGGGCTGGATGACACGGCCATCGCCGCTATCGAAGCGGGAAAAAGCGAAAAAGGGGTCTACACGCTAACCGCCCCGGACGATGGCCTGGTGCTGGACGATGCCTTCCAGCAAGGCCAATGGCTCACTGCCGGTAGCGCCCTGGTCACCCTGGTGGATGAATCGGAACTGTGGGCCGAAGCGGCCTTGCCGCCCAGCCCCGGTTTGCACATCGCTACCGGCACCCCGGCGAAGGTCATCATCGGTGAGACCAAGGTGGCCGGCGAAGTGATTCAGTCTGGTCATCGCCTGAACCCGATTACCCGCACCTTGTCCGTGCGGGTGGCAGTGCCGAATGCCGGGCATCTATTGCACCCGGGCATGTTCGCCGATGTGGCGTTGCTGCTGGCGGCACCGGAGAACGCCCTAACCGTACCGGAAGAAGCGCTCACCCGTGGGCCCGATGGCGATTGGCAATTGTTTGTGGAAGAAGAGTCCGGCCATTACCAGCCGGTAGAAATCGAACTCACCGGTCAGCTCGGTGAACAACGCATCGTGACTGGCATTGAGCCTGGCACGCGCGTGGTCACTCGCGGCGCGTTTTTTCTCGCCAGTGAAATGGCCAAGTCCGGTTTCGACATCCACAACCACTGAGGATCACCGTCATGTTTAATCGACTTGTCGATTGGGCGGTGAACAACCGCCTCATTGTGTTGCTGTTACTGGTCATCACCGTCGGTGTGATCGGCTGGCAATTGCCCAACCTGAAACTGGATGCCTTCCCGGATGTCACCAATGTGCAGGTGCAGGTGAACACCGAAGCGGAAGGGCTGGCTGCCGAAGAAGTGGAGCAGTTGATCACCTATCCCATCGAGGCGGTGATGTATGCGCTGCCCCAGGTGGCCGAGGTGCGTTCCATTTCCAAGACCGGTCTGTCCATCGTCACCGTGGTGTTCGAAGACGGCACCGACATCTATTTCGCCCGGCAATTGGTGTTCGAACGCCTGCAAGCGGCGCGGGAAGATATTCCCGACGGCGTCGGCACCCCGGAGATGGGCCCGAACACCTCCGGGCTGGGTCAGGTCTATCAATACCTGCTCACCGCCAAGCCGGGCGCCAATATCGACGCCATGCAATTGCGCAGCCTTAACGACTGGGTCGTGAAGCTGCTGCTTATGCCCGTGGGTGGGGTTACCGATGTACTCAGCTACGGCGGTGAAGTGCGCCAGTATCAGGTCAACGTGAATCCCACCCGGTTGCTTGCCTACGACCTGACCCTGCAACACGTCATGGAGGCCATCGCCGCCAACAACCGCAACGCCGGTGGCTGGTATCTGGATCGTGGCGCCGAGCAGTTGGTGATTCGTGGCATGGGCTGGGTGGGCAGCGGTGAACAGGGCTTGCAAGACATCGCTGCCATTCCGCTGCGCGAAGTGGACGGCAGCCAGGTGCGTGTAAGCGATGTGGCCAAGGTGGAATTCGGCGGCGAGATCCGTCAGGGCGCGCTCACCATGACCCGCCGCGACGCCAACGGCGAACCGGAAGCCTTGGGCGAAGTGGTGGCGGGCATCGTGCTCAAGCGCATGGGCGCCAACACCAAGGCCACCATCGATGGCATCAAGGCCCGTGAAGCGCGCATTCAGCAGGCCCTGCCCGACGGTGTGGAATTCCAGGTGTTCTACGACCAGGCCGACCTGGTGGAAAAAGCCGTCAGCACCGTGGTCACCGCTTTGCTGCTGGCCTTTGTGTTTATCGTCATCGTATTGGCCTTGTTCCTGATGAACCTTCGCGCCACGGCGCTGGTGTTGTTGTCCATTCCCCTGTCCATTGGGCTGGCCTTGCTGGTCATGGCCAGCCTGGGCATGTCCGCCAACCTGATGTCGCTGGGCGGCCTGGCCGTGGCCATCGGCATGCTGGTGGATGGCTCCGTGGTGATGGTGGAGAACATCGTCAAACATCTCAGCCAGGGGGCGGGCAACGATGATGCTCGTGGTGGTATGGCCTTGCGCGTCAAAGCTGCCGCCCAGGAAGTGGCGCGCCCGGTGTTCTTCGCTGCCAGCATTATTCTGGTGGTGTTCTTGCCCCTGTTCGCGTTCGAAGGGGTGGAAGCCAAAATGTTCGTGCCCATGGCCATCAGCATCATGCTGGCCATGGCCGCTGCCGTGCTGGTGGCGCTGATCGTGGTGCCGGCACTGGCCGGGTTTCTGTTTCGTCACGGCGTGGAAGAAAAGCCAAACAAACTGATGCAGTGGCTGGAAACCCGCTATCGAACCCTGCTGGCGAAAGCGATGCAGGCACGCAAGGTCGTCGTCGGCGGTGCGGTTGGCTTGTTCGCGTTGGCGCTGGCCACCACTCCCTTTATCGGCACGGAGTTCGTGCCGGTACTGGAAGAGGGCACCTTGGCCTTGCGTGTCACCCTGGCGCCGTCCTCCAGTCTCGACACCGCCTTGAACGTGGGGCAAAAACTGGAGAAGGAAATCCTGACCTTCCCGGAAGTCACCTACGCACTCAGCCGGGTAGGGCGTGCGGAAATCGGAGGTGACCCGGAGCCGGTAAGCAACGTGGAAATCTATATCGGCCTCAAGCCAGTCAGCGAATGGGAAAGCGCCAGTTCTCGGCAAGCACTGCAGGAAAAAATTCAGCAACGGCTGGAGGTGCACCCCGGCCTGCTATTCAACTTTTCCCAGCCCATCGCCATGCGGGTGGACGAACTGCTCTCCGGCGTCAAAGCGCAACTGGCCATCAAATTGTTCGGCCCGGATCTCACTGTGTTGCAGGAAAGAGGCGAAGCCATCACTCAGGCAGTGAAAGAAGTCGATGGTGCCACCGACGTGCAACTGGAACAGATCGCGGGGGAAGCACAGCTGGTAGTCACCCCGGACCGCAACGCCCTTAGCCGTTACGGCCTCAGCGTCAATCAGGTCATGGATCTGGTCAGCAACGGCCTGGGTGGCGGCAGCGCCGGACAGGTGATTAACGGCAACGAACGCTACGACATCTATGTGCGCCTGGAACAGAATGCCCGCCACAATGCGGAAGCCATTCGCAACCTGCGCTTGAAAGCCGCAGACGGTGCCTGGGTGCGGCTTATGGACGTGGCAGACGTGGATCTGGTCTCCGGCCCACCGCAGATCAGCCGCGACGACGTGCAACGCCGCGTGGTCATCCAGGCCAACGTGGCCGGGCGCGACATGGGCTCCGTAGTGGCGGACATCCAGCAAGCCGTCGACAGCGAAGTGGACCTGCCCCCTGGCTACAGCTTGGACATCGGCGGCCAATACGAAAACCAGCAACGTGCCCAGCAACGCCTGGCCATGGTGGTGCCCGTGGCTGTGGGGCTGATCGCCCTATTGCTCTACTTCGCCTTCGGGTCCGTAGCCCAGGCCGCCCTGATTTTGGTCAACGTCCCATTGGCCCTGATCGGCGGCATCCTCGCATTAGCACTTAGCGGCCAGTACCTGTCCGTGCCCAGCTCCGTGGGATTCATCACCCTGTTCGGTGTGGCGGTACTCAATGGGGTGGTGATGGTGGAAGCCATTAATCATCGGCTGCGCGATGGTGAGAAATTGGAGGCGGCTATCTTTGAAGGAGCCGTGTCGCGACTACGCCCGGTATTGATGACTGCGCTCACTTCCATGCTGGGGTTGATTCCCATGCTATTGGCCTCCGGGGTCGGCAGTGAGGTGCAGCGACCCCTGGCGGTGGTGATTGTGGGTGGCCTGGTGTCGGCGACGGCGTTGACGTTGTTGGTGTTACCGAGTCTTTATGGAGTGTTTTCAAGGGAGAAGGCTGCGACATTGCAGCGATAAGCCACTATCCCCGGCTTCACTCGCCGGGGATGACTTTCCGGTTTGACCCGCTCGCAAGTTGAATTTGCAGGTTAATGCAAAAACTATAAGGGACGCTCATGAGCAATAAGGGGCGGCATGAATTGACAAAATAGCCTGCGGATATTTGTTATGAATAGTGCGAAAGAAGATATGATGGCCAGGTTTTGAATGCGGAAGGTAAGAGGAGAGGGCGGAAAGCGATTAGTTGGCAGAAAATGCATAAAAGTTAAAGCTCATGAAGAAGATCAGAATATGGAAACGCCAGCGCCAGATATTACGCTGCCCTGGTGATTGCAAATCCTGTTTTCTTTCCTCCAGGATTCTAGGGGGATGGCATTATTCAGATGTATAAAATTTCAACCTAAATCAGGATAGGTGTATCCTGACCGGCTTATTCTTCCGGCTATATGATCTATATCCAAGGCGTTCTATGAAAAAAACCCTGAAATCGCTTTATCAAAGTGTGAAGCCCAAGTGGCCAAAGCCAAAGCATGATGAAAGTGATCAACCATATTTTCTGTTTCTTTTGACGCCTCCTAATTCTGGATCAACCGCGATTGCTAAAGTACTTGATTCCAGCCCTAGAACGATGACTTTGACGCCAAATGGAGAAGGTCAATGGCTTGTTCCGGGTTTATGTTCTGCGGATCGATGGGATCCAGATAAAGAAGTGGACTACTCGTCAGTCAAGGCAGTTTGGCTGAATCGTTATCAAAAGGTCAAAAGCCAGCATTCTGAAGTGGACGTGGTGATTGAAAAGAGCCCTCCCAACATGATGAGAATCGCGGATCTATCGAGTCAATTTGACAGAGTCTCATTTTTGGCAAACAACAGAGATCCGTATGCGAATTGTTCAAGTCGGCTTTTTCGTTATCACGATGTGGAAAATGTCACCTTGTCGTCGCGACAAGAGATATTGATAGACTTGGCCAGGGTCTGGGTGGAAAGAAGTCGTCGAATTCGTGAATTCGTTGAAGGGGGGGGGGTTCCTGTTTTGACGTACGAGCGTTTTTGCGAGAGCCCCTCTTTGTTGCTTGATATGCTCTCGTTGCCAGAGGGGGTTGCAGAAACCATCAGCCTGAATGCGCACGTAAAAGTAAAAGATTACGAGCTGCAACCGATTATTAATCAGAATCAGCGGCAGATTTCGAACTTGACTGCCGATGATGTCGATTGCCTGAATAGTGTTCTCTGTCCTGAGCGTGATTTGCTCGATTATTTCGATTATAAGTTGCTTTAAATTATTATCGGTGGCACTGGGCATGGAATGTTGTCGTGACGATAGCGTTCATGTGGCTTGGAATCAGGTATCCCAAACTCCGGATATCGCGCTAAATGGAATTTGTGATGAGTGATTTCGATAGCGAAGAATTGCAAGAGAAAGAACGTGGTTGCCTGGGTGTTTTTTTGGTCTGCATCATTATGCTGGTGTTCGCAGGACTGATTGGTGTTTATGCATTAATAAGGTTTTTAGATAATAATCCGGGGTTTCACATATAGAGGCTCAACCTGATGCATTCACTTCATTCATCATGGGAAATTAAAAACCTTCGTGAAACAGCCATGTTGAACTGTAGGTTGGATTTGTTGGTGGTTGAATGAACCGGATACCGGATAGCTTTGATTTGAGTGAAATTGTGGGGGATGTGCTGTCTCAAATCTGCATCGATCAGCATCAAATACAGCTTAAATTTGAAAGGGTGTCTATACAGGGTGGTGGCGATCTACTGCTTGAGAGCAGTGGAATTTCGAAGCAGCTCTTCTCTGACTCCTGGGTAAGCACCGGTGGGTTAGAGGATTTGATTGGATGCAAGGTCATAGGGTGGGAGAAAAGGGATGACTTCCATTTCTGCCTATCGTTTGCCTGCGATGCGAATCTGGTGTTTGTTACCCAGGAGCGGCCCTTTGAGGATTTTACTATTCATATTTGGGAAACTGAATTCTATGTTCTCTAAGTATGAAAGCCCTTCCAAGTGGCGACAGGCGGGCCGATTTTTTGCTCGTTCCTTGCTGTAATTTTTCCGCTTTGCCGAGCGTTAAATCCAGGGGTGTGCAATATGGAGTCAGTGGTTACCGGTCTTCTGGTGCTTGTCGGCATCATTCATCTGCTGCCCGTTTCGGGGGTGCTGGGCGTAAAGCGCCTTGCTGCTTTGTATGGTGTTTCCCTGGGGGAGCCCAACCTTGAAATCCTGATGCGTCACCGGGCCATCCTGTTTGGGCTTCTCGGCTTATTCTTGCTCTATGCTGCGTTTCAACCCGCTCTGCAATCAATCGCCATTGTCGCGGGCGTTATCAGTGTTGTGTCTTTCATCGCTATTGCATGGTCGGTGGGCGGCTACAATGACGCTATTCGCAAGGTGGTCATCGCAGACATTATCGCTACCGTCGGGCTTGTTGCTGCCGCGACAATCCATGCTGCCATCCGCATTTCACCATAACAGCGCTTTTCGGCAGGTTGTTGTCGTTGTGAGCCGATCCCAACAACGGGGCCAGGCACTCTTTGAGTGTTTGAGCGGTTAAAGGCGAGCCTCAATGCGTAGGTTACCGTTGAGGGTCTTGAACGTTTACCGCTGATTCCGCGGTGGCCATTCCCGTCCTGGGTTTAGTGCTCGTGTGAATAGTGCAGGGTCGTATCCGCCAGGATTTCACAGGCTTGCAGGATTCTTGCTTCAACTGTCACGCTGTCACCGGCGGTCAGGTCGAGTTTAATTGGGCCGGTCGTCTTGCTATCGCCCAGAATGTGCAACTCGCCGCTTTCACTGTCGATGCGTGTAGTGCCATTCTTTTGGGTCTTGCTGCGTAGCAAGTAGGTGAGCGTGTTGTAGTTGCCCGCACAGGTCACTTCCAGGTTAAAGCTGTGTGTGGACCCAATGGCACTGTGAAGAATGTTGAGCTGGCAGTCTGACTCTGCCAATGAGGCAGAAGGCAGGAGGCCGAGCAGAATCAGCACGAAAAAGTAAATACGCATGGAATGTGACGCACCTGAAAAATACCAAGGCTAGAAAACCCGGGGCAACGATTCAATGGGGTTTTAGTAATCAAGCAGCATGGCGTGTATGGGTATCTGCAACTGACACCGGCATCCCCCTTCCGGTTGGTTTTCCCATTCCATCGTAGCGCCGATTTCCGTGGCCCGAAAACGGATATTGGTCAGTCCCATTCCTGGTGAGTGGCTGGTTTCCGGCAGGCCAGGGCCATTATCCTGCAGAGTCAGAGCCAGGGTGTGGTGGCTTGCCTCGCAGTGCAAACGGACTGGCCCCTGGTTGGCATGCTTGATGATGTTGGAGGTTAGTTCGCGAAGGATGCGGCTCAGGTGGTAGGCCTTCTTGGGGTCGGCGGGCAGGTCGGGGGTGTTGCCGCTAACGGTGGCCTCAAACGGAATGCGTGCGTGAGCCAGGCGGTTTTCTGTTTCGCTGAGCGTGTTGCTCACCAGCTCGTTCAGAGGGATCACGTCGCGGGTACTTTGGTTGACGGTTTCCCGCAGGGAAGACAGCGCTTCCCGGGCCAGCAGGGATTTTTCGTCTTCCGCGCGCGAGTGCAGGATGGAGAGCAGTTTTGCGCCCACGTCATCGTGCAGGTCCCGGTAGACTTTCTGGCGTTCTTGCTGGGCATGATTGTGCAGTGCGAGGGCGTGATTTTCTGCGTAGCTTTGCTCCAGCGAGGCGGACACTTCGGCCACCCGTTTTTCCAGTTGGCTGTTGAGGGTTTCGCTGCTGTTGAGTGCGCGCACGAAGGTGCGCACCAAGTGGATAAACATGAGTATCAGCAATACGGCGAATCCGTATTGCATGTAGGTGCCTTCCGGCAGCCCGCCCGGTTGCCGGGCAGCGACCTGGAAGGCGTAGATGTCGTGCAGGACCAGAGCCGCAATAATCAGAAATCCGGGGATCAACACCAGCAGTTCGCGGCTGCGTTTGCGAATGGCGATGCGTGTGCCAATGACGAGCAGGTAGACCACCAGCGCCAGATGCATGCCATGGACCAGAGTGATCACCAGTGAGTGCAGGTGCATTGGCATGCTGAACAGCAGCACCGCTGAGAGTAGTACTGCAATGATGGCGGTGAATTTGAGTCGTGGCCGCTCCAGCTTCATCAACTCGTAGAGAAACATGAACAGGAAGAAGCCGGATAAATCGACACAGTAAAAGGCGAAGCGAAGCCAGCTGCCGTGGTCGAAGGGGGCAAACGGTATGGCCAGATAGAACATGACCACCGACCAGCTGAAGCAGAGCAGTGAGAAATACAAATAGAGCCGGTCCTTACGGCGTAGCAACCAGATGAAAAGGGTAAGACCACCCATGATCAGACAGGTAATCATGCTCCATTCGGCGATGTGGATTTTCTGCCTGACGGCTTGCTGGTAGTGGGTTTGCAGAGCGGTTTGCGCGCCCAGGAAGACTGGCGATAGCACCGCGTTGGGTTCGCCGCTGCGTATGCGCACCAGCAGCTGGTTGCCGGTCTCTTGCCAGAAGAGCGCGGGAATGGCCGTATAAAACGGATGGTTCCAGCCCGTGGATTCCAGACCATCGAGCCGTTCGGTGCTGCCGACCCGGTGACCGTTAAGGTATACGGTGATATCAAATACATGATGGGCGACATAAAGGCTGTCGCGCTGGTCGGCGGGGAGGGCCTCCACGGGGAAGCGAAACCAGAAAGTGCCCGTTGTCTGCCGGGCGGAGCCGGAAAATGGCAAGCCGGTTTCCTGCCAGCCGCTCAGGGGAGGCTGGTCTGTAGGGTGTTCTGTATAGGCGACTTGCCCCTGGGTAATGGCGTGATAAGGACTGTCGGCATAGGCCAGGCTGGTCAGCAGTAGAATCGAGAGGCCCAGTAAAACGTGAAAAGCGCGCATTCTTGTTGTTCTGCGGTGATCGGTTTGCGGCAAATGTAGCATGAATCCCGGTGCTGCAGTGGCGTGATGATGGCCCATTGAGGCCTTGCTTCCGTCACAACGTTGTCTTCGCGCTATGGTACAGTAGCGCATCCTTCCCAACCGGATGTTTGTCCATGCTCCTTTATCTTCTTGTGGCCTGCGATGGCCTGGATGAAAAACAGGAAAAGGCCCTCAAGCGTTGCCGGTCTGATGTGCAGGCAGCACTGCACGCGTATGCGGAAGAAAACCCTGACAGCCAGGTCACCGTGATCGACGAGTGTGACAGCGAGGAGTGCGAGGACTGGCGTCTGGGGATCCAGCAGCCGGTGAAGAAGGCGGCCCAGATCAAGCCGGCGGTGCAGCTGTTCAATGACCTGGCCAAACAATACCGCGTTGATTGCGAGGTGGGCTCGGTGGAGGGCGGCGAGTTCGAGCCGGTGAGCTATTTCGGCCAGCGTGAAGGGCAGGGGGATGCGTTTCTGATTGGGGCGTATCTGGGCTTGTAGCCCTCCCACCTGCCGCTCCTCCCCTCTGCGCTCGTTCTTTTCTGTTTTCCCTGATCAGCGACGAATGTCGCCGAATTCTGCAGAATCTGGCAAGAAATCGACAGTATCCGGTGGCCGGTCGGGGGCATCGCTCCCTTACCATGGTGCTCTCTCTGGCGCGGTGTTCACTGCGCCGTCGTTAGTGTTTCCAGTGAAATCCATTCCCGGGAGAGTCTATGAAAACCGTCGGTTACGCGGCTTTTTCCTCCGATGCCCACATGCAGCCCTATCATTTTGAGCGGCGAGCCTTGCGCGGCAATGATGTGGCCATCGAAATTCTGTTCAGCGGCATTTGCCATTCCGATTTGCATACGGTGAACGGCGACTGGGGCGACCAGCATTACCCGCTGGTGCCCGGCCACGAAATCATTGGCCGGGTGATCGAGGTCGGCCCACAGGTCACCCGTTATCAGGTGGGCGACAACGTGGGTGTGGGCTGCATGGTGGACAGCTGCCAGGCCTGTGATCAGTGTGACCATGGTGAAGAGCAGTATTGCCGCCATGGTATGACCCCGACCTATGGCTCGCCGGACCGCATTGATGGCGAGATTACCCAGGGCGGTTATGCCAAGCATATCGTGGTGCGGGAAGAGTTTGTGTTACGGGTGCCGGATGCCCTGGATTTGTCCCGTGCGGCGCCGATTCTATGCGCGGGGATTACCACCTTTTCCCCGCTGCGTACCTGGAACGTGGGTAAGCGGAGCCGCGTCGGGGTGATTGGCCTGGGCGGCCTTGGTCATATGGCGGTGAAGCTGGCGGTGGCCATGGGCGCTGAGGTGACTGTACTGAGCCGCTCCGCCCGCAAGGCAGAAGAAGCGCAAAGTCTTGGCGCCACCGGGGTGCTGGTGTCCACCGATAAGGTCGCCATGGAGGCCGCCGAGTCGTCACTGGATCTGATCATCGACACCGTGCCGGTACGGCATGACCTGAACCCCTACGTTCCCTTGCTGGATGTGGATGGCACCCTTGTGATTGTTGGGCAGGTGGGTGACATGGATCAGTTTGAATCGGCGCCGATGATCTTTGGCCGCCGCCGGGTAGCCGGGTCGCTGATTGGTGGCATTCAGGAAACCCAGGAGGTGCTGGATTTTTGTGCCGAGCATGGCATTCATCCGGTCTGTGAAATCATTCGTCCGGATCAGGTGAATGATGCCTACGACGTGATGGTGAAGGGGGATATCGCCCATCGCTATGTGATGGACATGTCCAGCCTGAGTGTGGCGGACTGAGTCAGTCAGGTAACAAAAACGGGGCCTTCATGGCCCCGTTTTTTTAAGAGGATAGAACGCAGACAAGCCGGCGTATCAGGAGCCATGAATGTCGGCATCGTTTCTCCGCTGGTGAGCCTGAGGGCTTGCGGGCTTCTCGCGATCTTTTCTGCCGTGGTATTTTCATGGAAGGATAATTTTTTCAGGGAGAAATGAATGAAAAAGCCATGGTTTGCCGGCGTTGCGTTTTGTGCACTCACGTTATCGTCAGCCGTGTTTGCCTCGCACAATGTTTACGGGACGTTCAAGGGAGGCTGGTCAGATCTGGATGCTCGGGATATTCCTTCTGGTGTAGATACCACGGATGCCAGTTTCTCATTGCTGGTGGGTGTCAGCTTCCCGCTGGATCGCCATGACACCTTTTCGTTGGGTGTCGAAGGTGGCGGGGTGTGGTTGGGAAGTTTTGGCAATGACAGTGAGCTCGAACTTTCCGGTATCGAAGCCGCGGTAATGGGTAAAGCCCATGTGGCCAACGGCACAGATGTGTTTTTGCGCGCCGGCGCCTTGCGCTGGGAGGCAGATCTTGATCACGGCAGTGATGACGACGGCACTGACGGTTTCTGGGGGCTAGGTTTCACCTACGGGCTGGATAAACTGAAGTTCCGCGGCAGTGTGGACCGCTATTCGCTGGATGAGGTGGATGTGGAAACCTACACACTGGGCCTGGAGTACCCTTTCAACTAAGTGTGGGAAAGAGTGTGAGAGCGGGCCATGTTAAAGGAATGATGGAGACCATTCGTCGGCATTGTAATGCCTGAAGTGTGTGCTGAGCCGTTTCAGGATGAGGGCTGCAGGCGACAATGAAGTTACATCCGCCCGGCGGCTCAGCATGACAGGGAAGCGGTGCCTCACGTTATCTGTTCAGCACTTCCTGCGCGGCGCGAATGCCGGATTGCAGAGCGCCATCCAGGTAGCCGCACCACCGGGTTGCGGTTTCGGTGCCGGCCCAGTGAATTCGTCCGCAGGGCTCGCGCAGGGTATCACCGAAGGACGTGATGACCCCGGGGGCGGTGTGGGCCACGTAGCAGCCGCGGCTCCAGGGTTCTGCAGTCCAGTCCTGTTCTACATAGGCGATGGGGTGAGCGGCATCTGGCCCAAAGTAGTGAACCAGATCGCTTATCACCTGCTGGCGCCGGGTGGCTTCATCGGTGGCGCTCATCGCGATCGCATGGTCGGCGTCGATAAAGCCCACCAGAACGCCCATGCCGTCATCATCCAGAGACTGATCGAACACAACATTGAACACCCGGTTGTTACTGACCACACCACCATTGAGGCCACGCAGGCGCCAGAAAGCGCGCTCGTAGGCGACATGGATCTTGATCACCGAGCCCATGGGCATGCGTTCCAGTAGCGCGTTGCGCTTGGCGGGGAGTGGCTGGTTATAGCGAATCTTGGCGGCGAGCACCGGTGGGATGGCCATGATCAGGTGCCGGGCGCGGTAGGTGTGGCCGTTGCTGATGACGCTGACACCGTCGTGGTGTTGTTCCACCGCGTGCACCGGTGAATCAAGCTGCACACTGTCGCCCAGTTGCGCGGCCATGCGTTGGGGGATTTGCCAGGCGCCGCCAGCAAATTTGTCCTGCTGTGCACCTCCTTCTATACCAATCAGGCTTTCAAGGCTTTCCCCTTGGCGCAGATATTCGAGAAAGCACAGGTACGAGACCTGGCGAGGTTCGGCGCAGAGCACCGCGCGGGTGATGGTGCGGGCGAATTCGCGAGCGCCGCGGGTGTGGACATGTTTGAGTATCCAGCTTTCCAGGGTTTGCGAGTCCCATTGCCGTGCTTTGGCGGCGAGCCAGGGCTCTGCTGTGACTGGCAGGCTGCGCATTTCCTTGTTCCAGCGCCGTTGCAGCAGGGCCAGCTCCATCAGCGACAGGAACGGAAGTTTGGGGATGTCCGAGGTGAAGGTGCTGACGTTGTCATCCAGGGAAAGGATGCTGGCCCCGGCGGTGTATTGGGACAGGGTTTTGACGCCGAGGGCGCTGGCCTGCTCCAGCAGCACGGTTTGTTGCGGGCCCACCCACTGGCCGCCCAGATCGATGGTCTGGCCAGCGATTTCACCGGGCATTGAGCGCCCGCCGACCCGGTCGCGTGCTTCCAGAACCCTTACGCGTTTGCCTGCCTGCTGTAGCTCAAGGGCAGCCTTGAGCCCGGCAAGGCCTGCGCCAACGATGATGACATCCTGCTCCAGATCGGTATGGTTCATGGTGTTCTCGCACATTGTCCGTGTTGGATTTATAATTTAATAAACGCGTTTATTAAAATCAAGCCATGACCTCGACCAAGACCAAAAAGGCCCGCCGTGGCCGTCCGCCCCGCACCAGCCAGCAGGCTCAGGACAGCCGCCAAAGGATCATTGCCGCCGCCCGTGCCTTGTTTGCCGAGGAGGGTTATCACGGTGTGTCCATGCGCAAGATTGCTGCGCGGGCAGAGTGTTCCCCCGCGGCGTTGTATCAATTGTTCCCCGGTAAGCGTCAGCTGCTGTTGCATATCTGGAATGAAATCTTTGTGGCGCTGATCGACGCGTTGCATCAGTGCTACGCCACGGCGCCGGTGGAAGACCGCTTGGAAACCATGTGTCTGCTGTACATTGATTTCTGGCTGTCGCGGCCGGATGACTACCGGGCCATTTTCCTGATTGAGGATCACCCTCAAGCGGATGGCGACAGTTACTTTGTGGACAGCTCGGGAGTGCAGGAAGGGCTGCAGATTTTTCGCCAGGCCATTGAAGACGCTCAGGCGCACGGCGCGTTGCGCGCGGGCGATGCGGATGAGATGCAGAGTGTGCTGTTGTGCGGTATGCAGGGGGTGGCCATGAACCTGATTACCATCCCCGAATTCCCCTGGGGGAAGCCGGAGGTAATCCGGTTGGCCACCGTTCGTGCGTTACTGGCGGGGCTTCGGTAGCGGCGCCGGCTAGCCGGCGCGCACTTGCCCGCGAATCATATCGACGGCCTTTTCGGCAATCATCATCACCGGCGCATTGGTGTTGCCCCCGATCAGGGTGGGCATGATCGAGGCGTCGATGACGCGCAGGCCATCGATGCCATGCACGCGCAGTTGCGGGTCCACCACGGCGGCTTCATCGGTCCCCATCTTGCACGAGCCCACCGGGTGGTAGACGGTGTCGGTGCGTTGTCGGATGACGGCGCGAATCTCGTCGTCACTGTTCACGTTTTCGGTGAACATGTCTTTTTTGATCCAGCGTTTGAGTGACGGGGCGTGCATGAGGTCGCGGGTGATCTTGTAGCCGGCGACCATGTCTTCCAGATCTTGTGGATTCTCCAGAAACGCCGGGTCGATCAGTGGCAGGTCATCGGGGTTGGCGCTGGCCAGCTGGACGCTGCCGCGGCTGCGCGGGCGCAGCAGGCACACATGGCAGGAATACCCCTGGGTGAAGTGCAGTTTGCGGCCGTGGTCGTCCACCAGGGCGGTGACCATGTGCAGCTGGATATCTGGTGCCGAGAGTTCGGGGCGGGTTTTCAGGAAGGCACCGGCTTCGGCAAAGTTGGAGGTCCACAATCCGCGCCGGGTCTTGCGGTAGGTGGCCATGGCCTTGAGGGCCCGCCAGATGCCGCCAAGGGAAAAACCAAAGGTGTCCGGGCTGTCGGTGGTGTAGCCGAAGATAAAGTCCGGGTGGTCTTGCAGGTTCTTGCCCACGCCGGGCAGGTGATGCACCACGGGGATGCCGTGTTGTTTCAGCTCGGCTTCGTCACCGATGCCGGACAGCATCAGCAGTTGTGGTGACTGGAATGCCCCGGCGGAGAGCAGGACTTCCTTGCGGGCGCGGAAGGTACGTGTCTGGTTACCTTGCTTGAATTCCACGCCGACGGCGCGTTTGTCTTCCACTATGATGCGTTGCACCTGGGCGAGGGTTTCCACTTGCAGGTTGGGGCGATTCAGGTGCGGGAACAGGTAGGCGCGGGCGCTGCTCCAGCGCTCGCCATTTTTCTGCGTCACCTGAAATACCCCGGCGCCTTCCTGTTCTTCCCCGTTGAAGTCATCGGTGATGGGGATGTCGCATTCGCGCGCGGCATTCAGAAAGTAATCGTGAAACGGGCTGTCCGTGCGGATATCGCTGACGCTGAGCGGGCCATCGTTGCCGTGGTAATCATTGCGCAGGCGTTCGTTGCCTTCGCTGAGCCGGAAGTAGGGCAGCACATCCTGGTAGGACCACCCCTTGTTGCCCAGTGCCGCCCACTGGTCGTAGTCCTCGCGGTGACCGCGAATATAGACCATGGCATTGATGGCAGAGGAGCCGCCCAGGCATTTGCCGCGCGGCTGGAAACCCTGGCGACCGTTCAGGCCTTTTTGTGGCACGGTTTCCATCAGCCAGTTGTTCACCGGCTTGGCCAGCATGGCCACGGCCCCGGCGGGGACGTTGACCAGCAGGCCGTCCCCTTTGCCGCCGGCTTCCAGCAGGCACACGCGGGTGTCGGGGTCTTCGCTCAGTCGCCCGGCCAGGGCGCACCCGGCTGAGCCGCCACCGATGATGAGGTAATCGAATTCGTTGTCCATGCGGGCTTCCCTGTTCTTTGTTATTGGGGGTCGCGTTTATTGAGGCGGTTGTCCTCTTGGGCCCTGGCGGTCGCGCCCAGACTGTTATCAGCCTAGGTGGGTCGCGCCGGGGAGTCGACCGGTAATCTGTTAAGTCAGGTTAGCACCCGCAGGATGAGACGATAATTGTAATTTGTATCACTCTGGACGGATCTCTGAACGGGATGGTCAACGGCAGACCGGCTCAGTGGGTGAGGGCATGGGCGACCCAGCCACCTAGGGAGCCTCTGAATAACTCCTTGCATGCTCAGCGTGGCCTGAAGCGTGCAGCTGTTGTGTCTTGTCTCGACGGTAAGGGTGGTTCCCTTTCCTAGAGGCAAGGCGCAGCAGATGTGCGCTTCAGGCCGCGCCCTTCGGGTCTTCCAGGCTGGCCCGCACTCGTTGTTGCGCTTTTTCGATGGATGGGCATACACCTTCAAAAGCGCGCCTAGATTGCGAACCAGCCTGAAAGACTGAGCATACAAGGAGTTATTCAGAGGCTCCCCAGGTATAACCCTGCACCGAAGACAGTGTGGGTAAGCAGGCTTTGCAGGCGGGCGGCGCGGGGGTTGGGCGTGCGGCGTGCGGCGAGGCCGGCGCCCATGCCAGGCTGCATGAGCAGGAAGGGTGCGGCGACGGAAAGCAGACCAAACAACAGGGCGGGCCACAGGGTAGGGTGCGACAACCAGCCGGGGCCCGCCAGTAACAACAGGGCGCCGGCAAACCCCAGCCCCACCAGATAGTGGACGGCCCAGCCTGTGATGGCTTCATGGGGCATGGCGGTGGCTTGGGCAATCGCAGGGTGACGGAACTGACCGTTGCCCATATGCCGTACCCACCGGCCGACCAGGTCGTAATTGGGCGGTGCGATGCCAAGCAGCGGCTGGCGAAGCCAGCTCCAGGCATCCATTACCAGGGTGGCGCACAGGCCGACGATGGCAGTGTTCAGCAGAAAATCCAGCAAGTGGGTCATGGTGGCTCGTCCTCGGGTTGCGGTGGGTGTTAACGTACAACTTCAAGTCAGCTTGAGGTCAAGGGCATGGATATTTCCGAGGTGGTGCGCCAGTCCGGTGTGCCGGCATCGACCCTGCGTTACTACGAAGAAAAGGGCTTGATCGCATCGGTAGGGCGAAGCGGATTGAAACGGCTTTTTGCGCCACGGGTGGTGGATCAGCTGGCGCTGATTGCACTGGGGCGTGCGGCGGGGTTTTCGCTGGATGAGATTGGTGAGATGTTTGACGCTGACGGCGAGCCCACCATTGATCGACAGGCGCTTGCGGCCAAGGCCGATGAGCTGGAGCTGACCATCCGGCGTTTGTCTGCCATGCGGGATGGACTTCGACATGCGGCCAATTGCCCGGCGCCACGGCATCTGGAGTGCGACCGGTTTCGTCGTCTGATGACGGTGGCGTCTGCGCATGCCAAAACCGCTAAGGCGAAACGTGGGAAACCGTGAGCCCGTTATGTAGGCGGGTGATTACCGGTAACAAGACGAGTTACGGAGTGAGTGAATGGAAACCTTTGGCATTATCGGGATGGTGTTCGGTGTGCTGGGATTCGTGTTCGGGGTGAATGCCCTGGCGAAGGTCTCCCGGCTGGAAAAGCAGCTTCAACAACGCGGGGACGACAACGCCTAACCCAATGTCAGGAACGGCACCAAGGTCACCAGGATCAGCACACTGACGGCAATCACTACGCCCAGCACACGGACGGGGTGCTCGCGCAGTCGCTGGCCCAGCGTCGGCGCAGTGCCATTGCGTTGCGCCTCTTCGTAGCGCTGGCGTTCGCGCAGGGCGCGTTCCTGCTGATAGGTTTCCATCAATGCCTTGGCTCGCTGGCGCTCTTCGGGATCGGTGAGCCAGATACCCCCGGAGGAAATGCCCCACAGGCTGGGAGTGGTTTCATAGAACGCGATGCGATGCTCGTTGAGCAGGGCGCGCACTTCCTCGGCTTCGTCGTCCGGTACCTGTCGCAGGTTGAGTAGCAAGGTGGTCATGAAATCGCTCTGATTGGGGGGGCGTTAACCGGGCCTAGTGTAGCGAAGCGGGGCGGGCTGTGTCGCCCGGGGTGATGGGCGTTGCGGTTTGGCCTGTTGGGCACTTTCATGGTTACATCGATCAATGTCATGGTTGGGCCGATCGGTGACACGCCAGCAGGAATCCCCTGCGCCTCGCGCTGCCGCCCATTACCCACCACCAATCACTCAGGGGAAGCCAATGAAAGCCGTTGTTTGTCATCACGGTCAGTTGAATGTGCAGGAAGTGGCCGAGCCGGAGCCCGGCAAGGGGCAGATGCTGCTCAATGTGCTGCGCTGCGGTATTTGCGGGTCGGACCTGCATGCCCGTGATCACGCGGATGAACTGGCCGACGCCACCCAGCGGGTGGGTTATGACAAGATCATGCGCAGTCAGGACCAGGTGGTGCTGGGCCACGAATTTGTAGGGGAAATTGCCGACTACGGGCCGAAGACACACCGTCGCTGGAAGGCTGGCGAGCGGGTCGTTGCGATGCCGCTGATGCGTGCCGGTGGCGAGGCGCACCCTACCGGGTTGTCCACCTGTGCGCCGGGGGCCTATGCCGAACGGATGGTGGTGGAGCAGTCGCTGACTTTCCGCGTGCCCAACGGGATTTCCGATGACCATGCCGCCCTGACCGAGCCCATGGCCGTGTCGTTGCACGCAGTGAACCGCTCAGGTGTGGGCCGCCGCGATACCGCCATCGTGATCGGTTGCGGCCCCATTGGTCTGGGGGTGATTGCCATGCTCAAGGCCAAGGGGGTACGGCATATTGTGGCCAGCGATTATTCGCCGACCCGCCGTAAACTGGCCCGAGCCATGGGCGCCCATGTGGTGGTGGACCCCTCAGAGGGCAGCCCCTACGAAGGCTTGGCCAAACGTGGCTTTGTGGTCAATGCGCCGCAGCTGTTTGATATGGCCCTGGATGGCATGTCCATGTTGCGTCTGACGCCGTTCCCCTGGGAGCCGTTGTGGCGGGCAGCGGAGGTGGCGGGGGTGACAGAACCCAAACGGCCCGTGATTTTTGAATGTGTCGGGGTGCCCGGCGTGATCAACAGCATTATCGATGAAGCGCCGTTGCGTTCCTGTGTGGTGGTGGTCGGGGTCTGCATGAAGACCGACAACTTTGTGCCGGTGAATGCCATCAACAAGGAAATCGATCTGCGTTTCGTGCTCGGCTACATGCCGATCGAATTCCGCGATGCCTTGCACATGATTGCTGAGGGCAAGGTCAATGTGGAGCCGTTGATCACCGGCACGGTGGGGCTGTCCGGGGTGGATGACGCCTTTACGGCCCTGCGTGACCCGGAACAGCACGCCAAGATCCTGATTGACCCGCGCAAGGCGTGACGGACCCCGTCACGCCCGTTCCTGGTTTTTTCCTTCCGGCCCGTTGGCAGCCTTGCCTGCCCGGGCCTTGCTGGAGACATAGGGAGCCTCTAAATAACTCCTTGCGTGCTCAGTCTTTCAGGCTGGTTCGCAATCTAGGCGCGATTTTGAAGGTGTATGTCCATCCATCGAAAAAGCGCAACAACGAGTGCGGGCCAGCCTGAAAGACCCGAAGGGCGCGGCCTGGAGCGCACATCTGCTGCGCCTTGCCTCTAGGAAAGGGAACCACCCTTACCGTCGAGACAAGACACAACAGCTGCACGCTCCAGGTCACGCTGAGCATGCAAGGAGTTATTTAGAGGCTCCCTGGTTCTCCGGCGGTTCTTCATAGATGCTCTGGTAGCTTACGTTAACGATGGACTCGGAGGTTTTCGGCAGCAGGTAGTACATGGCCAGCGCGCCTTTGCCGAACACCCCTAGCTTGCGTTTGTTCTGGGTGACGATCACATCCAGCATCCATTTCACGGCCGTTTCCGGCGACATCACCGGCATGTATTGGTAGATCTTGGTTGGCGCAATCATGGGCGTGCGCACCAGCGGGTAGTTCAGTGAAGAAAACCGCACCCCGGTGTGGGCGAACTCGTTGGCGGCCACCCAGGTCCAGCCTTCCAGGGCCCACTTGGAACCCAGATAAGCAGAGAACCGGGCGGGGTTTGCCTGCACGCCGACAGTGGACACATTGATGATGTGGCCTTCGTTGCGAGCTTCCATGCCGGGCAACAGGTTCATGGCCATGCGGATTGACGCCAGGTAATTCAGTTGCAGTGTGCGTTCGTAATCGTGAAAGCGGTCGTAAGTGAATTTGATGGAGCGGCGGATGGAGCGTCCGGCGTTGTTGATGAGGATGTCCACGCGGCCGTGATCCTGCTGTGCCTGCTCGCAAATTCGGTCGCATTCTTCCAGATTGGTGAGGTCGGCAGGGTACACCCCGGCCTTGCCGCCACTGGCCTGGATACGCTCGGCAATGACATTCAACTTGTCCCGGTTCCGGGCCACCAGCAACACCGTGGCGCCTGCCTCGGCCAGTTTTTCGGCGACCCCTTCACCAATGCCGGAGCTGGCGCCGGTCAACATGACGACTTTGCCACTCACCCGTCTGCGTAGAGCGGTGCCGGGCTGAATCACGCTGCGGGTATTCCAGGACCAGTGGTCCCGCAAGCGCGAAAAATAGGGGCGGATGGTCGGGAGTCGGAACTTCAATTCGCTGGACATGATCGGGGTGCTCTGGCTTGTCGTTGCAGATAGGCTTACATCTTAACCTGAGCATATACTCGGAAAAACTCGGGTTTTCGCTGCAGCAAGAACGGGGGAAGAATGGCCGCTGATCATCGTCAACATACTGTTTTTAAAATGAAAAAAGAGCCCCGCCAGGCACGGTCGCGAGCCTCGGTAGAGGCCATGCTGCAAGCCTGTGCTCGGATTCTGGAGCGCCGTGGGTACGCGGGGTTAAGTACCAATGCGGTGGCAGAGGTGGCCGGGGTGAGCATCGGTTCGGTGTATGAGTACTTTCCTGGCAAGGAAGCCATTGTGGCGCGGCTGGCAGAATCGTTGCTGGCGGAAACCACCGACTTGTTGCAAGGCCGTTTGGCCATGACCGACCAGCGCAGCGAGTTGAACGTGGCCATGCGCCATTTTCTTGGTGCACTGCATGCGCTGATGCACCAGCATCGCAGACTGCTGCGGGTATTGGTGTTTCAGGTGCCGTACCTGCATCAATTGCCCGCCACTCGCAAGCTGCAGCAGGAACTGCAAACCGTATTGCAGGAGGGGTTAAAGCGAACCCACGAGCAGTATCGGGTTTCCGTGTCGCCCACCACTCTGTATTTGATGTCCACATCGGCAGCGGGAACCCTGATGCACATGGTGCTGATGGCGCCGCCGTCTATGGGGGCCGAGCCAGTACTTGATGCTTTGTCGCAAAGGTTGACGCAGTGGTTGGTCTCGATGCCGGCAAGCTGAGGTCGACATTCCCGTGTATTGCCAAGGGGGGGTTACAGATAGAAACGAAAATTAACCCAAGTGAGTTGACCCATATGGGTTAATGGAAATATGTTGCTGCCTGAGATGTCCCGCGGCGGCTGCCGGGGACGCAAAGAACAACAACTCAGGAAACGCGCATGGCAATGATCAAACGACGGGTATTGGCTGTGGGGCTGGTGGCTTGCGCCTCACTAACCGGTTGCGGAGGATCAGACTCCTCGGGTGAAGCTACAAGCTTAGCTCAGTCTGATCAGGTACAAAGCGAGGGTTCCGCAGCTGTTCCTTCGGTTCCAGTTCCGTTGACGGGGTTTTGTGAGGAAATGATGATGGACTTTTCCCCGTCACCGTCTGTTGTCGTCACTGAGACCCCGGGTGCACTGAAGCATCTGGTGAAACAGCAGACGAGCACCCCCTTGTCGCTTTTCAGCCAGGTCAATCTGGCTTCACGCTCCCCCGCGATACAGGCAAGCGAAGTGATTCCGCGTGGGCAGGGATTTGGCACGATTCACGGGAATGTGATCAATAATGATCAGGTGGACCTGATTATTCCGGGGAATCTGGAGCTTCAATGGACGGTAGAAAGCCAGCTCTATCAGCCCGAGGGAGTCACATCGGGTGATCAGGGATACTACGGCACCCATGTGTTCCCCGTAGGCGGCACGGACATTGATTTTTCCATGATTGCGCTGGACAAGGTATCAGGAGCGCGCCGTTGGGTCGTGAGGCCTGGCCAGATTGGTCAGGGTGGCACGCCAATGGTGCTCAATGACATGCAAAACGCAGGTAAGGTGATTTACTCCGGAGGGCTGCGCGGGGTGTTTGCCGTTACTGAAAAGGGTGAGGTGCGTTGGTGCACCAACACCGGGTTTGGCATTGATACACCAGCAACCTCGGACTTTGATACACATATCAAGAAACGGCTATGGGGGATCAACTATCACCAGCCAACCGATAGCGTGATCGCTGTATACGGTGATGGTACGGTCCTGGCTTTCGCTCGCGAGACTGGAGAATTACGCGCGCAATACCGTGTCGAGGGGGATCCCTCTGTTGATAACACGGGGCTTAATCTACCTGAACCGATCCTTGAGGGTGCAGAGAAGGCCATCCGGAAACAGTTTGTTCCGGAAGGCGCGAACTTGCCGGAAGATGCCCGCATCTTTGACACAATTATCGCGGTGGCGCTTGGCGGCGACATGGTGGTTAGCAACTACTATGCGACCGACCCGGATTCTGATCGTATCTGGGTTGCGGCTACTTTGCCGGACGCAGCGGATGGTATTGAAGACGGGGTCGCACGTTTTGGTGCTTTGCACGCACTGACCCTTACTCGTGAGGGCGATCAATTCAGTTTTGAAACAGAGTGTGCTGTCCCGTTTGAGGGAGGGTCGGCTTCGACTCCCGCTGTGCTGCCCGGAGGGGACCGCATTTACACTTCTGACAAAGACGGCAATGCACTGGCATTTGATCAGCGATGTGAGTTGGTGTGGTCAGTCAATGTGGGCGATCAGATTCTGGGTTCGCTGGCTGTTTCGCCATACGACAACTACGTTTATGCGTCTACGGGATCCGGGGTATTCCAGATAGTTGATCATGGCAACAGTGCTGAGTTGGGCTGGTCAGCCAATCTGGATGGTGTTTTCTACGGGGGCGCGGCACTGCTGCCCGTCGCGCAACTGGTTAGCTCCGCTCTTGCGGAAGCCGGATTGTCGGTTCCCGTTCAGCTTCAGGCATCGAATATTGAGATTTCCACTGTTGCTGAAAATGCATTGGTGTTGATTGCCGGGTTGGGTTTTCAAATGGACCCGCAGCGCAGTGAAGTCTTTGCGCCTTTGGTTATGTCAGTGACCATGATCGACCGCATGACCGGGGAGGTAATTAATTCCACCCCGGCACGAGAAGAATCCATTGCTGTTATCGGTATTGATAACGATGGCAGCGTCGTGATTGGTAACTCGCCACTGCGTCGTGGTGCAGTGGTTGGAGTAACAGAAATTCTTGGAAACGGCCTTCTTGGCGAGGCGCTGGCAGATCTGCTGCCCCCTTTGACTGGAGGTGTCACCAAGTATGCTCCGTCATCGCGTTTCGATCTCGCAGCCCGTGATGCGGTGTGCTACGCGGTCCGGAAAGTGCTGGCATGGGAGGTTGGCCGTGACAGCGCTGGATACACATGGCTCGACTCTCCTGAGGCATCGTCTTATCAAGCACTGACCGGGCAGGCGGTGGAGATGTTAGGTCTTGCCAGGGCAGTAGGTGAAATCAGCAGCGACACTTATGCGGGGGTCAGTTATTTAATCAGTGATGCACGAGAGTCGGCGTTAACAGGGGATTTTCGTGCTGCCCACTCAGTTTTAAGAGAGGCGTGTCAACAGCTTGACTGATTCTGGATTCTTTTTGCCCTGCGTAAGCAGGGCTTTTTTTGCCTGTGAGTGCATGGTTGCCTGATCTATACTGACCGGGTGTTTGCAGTCTGGCTGAATCAATAATGAAGCGTTCCTCCCAGGAGAGACCGGGTGATGAAGTAGCAACCCGTCTGGTAAAAACTGCCATCGCGTTGTTTGGTGAAAAAGGGACCAGTGTGTCCCTGAGAGAAGTTCAGCGAAAAGCTGGCGTGCTCAATGAGGCGGCGATTCGCTATTATTTTGGCAAGCGGGAGGCGTTTGTTGAGGCATGTATAGAAGATGTCGCTGCCCGGTTTTTGGTTGTCACTGAGCAGCAATGGCAAACCTTTTCCGAGAAACAGTCCCGCCGAGCCGTGACGGTGCGGGATGTGTCCATGGTATTGGTGAAATCCCTTTACCTGTTCTTGCTGCAGGATCGCGCCAGTGTCTGGTTTATGGCCCGGATGATTCGCGAGGAGGGCGACTTTGGGCAAGATCTTCTGATCCGTTACTTCGGCGAGTTTATCTGGCGATTGGAAGCGGAAATTCGAGAAGTGGTTCCGGATAAGCCCAGGAAACTGGTTCGAATGCACTTGTTTCTTGCCATTAATAGCTCTCTTAACGGCATGGTCGATCAAGGGTTGCTTTGGCGCTTGCCTGATCTGGATGGCAATGAGGGCGGTTTCAGGTTGGACTTCGATGAATTCGCCAAGGGATTTATTGCATACGTTTCTGCAGGGATAGAAGCCAAGTAAGGGCTAATAAGAGTGATTCGGTCTTGATGCGCAGAAAAATGATAACTTTCCCGAAATTCATATAAAACGATTCTGGAGGCCGGTGGAACAGGCCGGTAGTGTGGCGGTGTTCAGGTTCAGGGAGGCAGACTCCGGGGGGAAGGTGCCTCCCTGCCTGGGCAGCTTCTGTGTCTTTCCTGTCTTGTTTCCTCACAGCCTCGTCCCCAAATAGCAATACACTACGCTGCACTGTTCAGGTGCTGCGGTTGTTGCTGTCGAGGTTGGCGATGACGAATACGTTGTTAATCAAACCTGCGGCCACGCGCCTGCAATTCTCTTCGAACCGCGGCGGGGCTCGTCACCGGGTCCGGTATGTGGAAAGTTCGGCGCCGCCGCCGGGACAATGTGGACTGTGTGTCGGGTCGCTTGCAGATCAGCCGGGCCGGCCAGGTGTGTCGTTCCGTGGGGTACGATTTTGTGGTCCGCTCACGGTGGGTAGTTTTTTGCCTTTGCCGGGCCTAACGGTGAAGCGCGTGCGCGATGAACGGGAGTGAGTATGAAAGAGCTGGAACAGGCCGAGGACGATTTCGCCCACAAGGCACTGGTGGAGGCGATTGAAAATCAGATTGCAGAGGGGCACCCCCGTGAGGCGGGCCTGGTGATGATGGCGTTGACCTCCAAAGGGATGGACCACGAGGAGGCACTAACGGCCATGGCTGATGTGCTGGCATCACATATCGCCCGGAGTGATGAAACTGGCACCGGCTTCGACGTGAATGCCTACGCCGCGGATTTGCTTGCCTTGTCGTAGTCCGAAAACCCGGCTTGTTGGCTACCAGGGAATATCGCTGCCGTCCCAGGCGACGAAACGGCCATGATCGTTTTCTCCTGCACCATCGATGATGGCAGCGAGTTGGTGTGCTGATCGTTCGGCCGAGAACAGCTTTCCTTCGGGGACATTGCGTTGATAGGGCTGCGACAGAGGAGTGTCGGTGGTGCCGGGATGCAGTGCCAGCACGGTCAGATTTGGCAGTCGGCGCCGGGTCTCGATTGCCAGGGTACGTAACAGCTGATTCTGTGCGGCCTTACTGGCGCGGTAGCTGTACCAGCCGCCAAGATGGTTATCCTGAATGCTCCCGACCCTGGCCGAGAGACTGGCAAACACGGTGCGTCGCTTGCTGTCGAGCAAGGGGAGCAGGGTGCGCGCCAGCAGAATGGGACCAAAGGCGTTGACCGCGAAACTGCGTTGCAGTGCCTTGAGCGAAATATCTTCCAGCCTTTTTTCCGGGGTCAACGACTGCGCTGGATCATGGAGCATACCCGCGCACTGGATGATGTGATCAGGAATCTGATTGTTGGTTCGCAAGCAGGTTGCCAGATCCTCAAGCTGTTGTTCGTCGGTGATATCCGCATCATGAATGTGCAGGACAGGCCCACCTGTGAGATGTTCGGACTGAAGTTGCAATAGCACCTGACAATGGCTGGCACGACGCGCCACAGCGATCACCGGACTGCCCTGTGACAGCCAATACCTCACAAGAGCAAGGCCGATGCCAGAGCTTGCTCCGGTAATCAGTCGGCTGATGGGGGAAGGCGTAATGGCAGACATTCCGACAGTATGCGGCTGGCGCGACAATGCCCCGTGAAGGGGGTCAGGACATCACGAAGTGCTCGATACCGCGGTTGAGAAACTGTACCAGCATGCGATAACTGTCCAGGTCAAAACAGGGAGAATAGGGCAGGCTCAGGTCGTTGGGAGAAGGGGGCTGCTGCAGGGTGGTGAGATGGCACCACTGACGAATCAGATGATAGTCCTCTGCGTCGTCACTGCGCTCGCGGATCACCAGTGTGCCACGGTAAGGCCAGGCTTGAATCTGGTGGGCCAGCAAGGTGCCCAGCAGGCGCTGGTTATGCTGGTCCGCGGTTTCCTCGCCACAGCACGCGCCACGACAACGGCCCAATTGCCACGAAAAACACGCGCCCTGATGCCGCTCCAGGCCACAGATGGCAGGGCATAACTGGGCATCCTTCACCCATTTTTCCAATGCCTGATGTGCCTGGCGGGGGCTGCGATACAAACCAAAGCAGTCCTGTTGCCATAAGGGGTTGTTATCGGCGGGGCGAAACAGGCCGGGTACCAGAAACCCGTTTGGTGCGGGGTTCAGAACCCAGGTGTGCAATTGCCGGTAGCGTCGTTGGCGCCGATTGAAGATAGGCTGACGCTCCTTGATTTCACGGTTTTCCAGTAACAGGGCGCCCAGTTCGCCTGCGGTTACGGTGAAGTCCACCTGGTCTGTGAGGCCACACATTCTTCTGGCTCGCGGGCTGGGGTTGCTGGCCTGAAAGTGACTCCGCACCCGTTGACGAATATTGATACTCTTGCCGACGTAGAGAAGCTCGCCCTGGTTACCGAAAAACCGGTATACCCCCGGGGAGTCCGGTAGGTCCGTGAATGCTGGGAGAGAGTGCGGAGCGTGGCTGTCATGCATGACATCATTATGAAAAGTACTGGTTGAGGAAAGGGTGAAGGGGTGGCGCGGATGAATGCTCGGCAAGAGGAATGCTCTGGGGTTCTGGATCGGGGAGAGCCTGAGGATCTACTGAGCATGCGTGATGGCGAGCGATTCGCGATTCCCGGAGTGCGGGGCCGCATGGAAAAGCTGGCATTCGGCACTGGCCTGTTTCTGCATCTTGCTGAGCTGGAGGTTGAGCAGGACGCGTTTTTTGCGGTGGAAAACTATATGGCGCCGGGCTGGATCGGGGGCAGCTGGAATATTCTTGGCGAGTTGCAGGTGCAGCCCCCGGGAATGGCCCCGTTATCGTGCGGCGAATCGGATGCCTTGATCATGCGGGTGGATACCACCGGGACGCGGTATCTGTTACCCGCAGGGCAGTTGATTCGTCACATTGGTGTGACGTGCACGCTGGAGTCGTTGCATCAGCGTTTCAATGGAAACCTGCCGGCGGCGTTGGCGCCGTTTGTGCGCAATGATGACGACGTGGTGGATATGCGCGTCACAGAAGTGACCCCGCGAATGCGGAGCGTGGGGGCGGCCATGTTTGCCCGGCAATTGCACGGGGCGGGCCGTCGCTTCCAGTTGGAAGGGCTGGCGATCCTCTTCCTTTACGAGATTATCGACAGTTTTTGTGAGGGACTGGATGATGACAGCGAGGACTTGCCGGATTGGGAGCAGGTAGCGCTGGAGCGCATCATGGTGCGCATCCAGCAGGATCCGGGAGCCCCTTTGGTTGCCCGTCAATTGGCTGACGAAATGGGCATGGCGGAAACGCGATTGAATAGTCTTTTCAAGGCACGCACTGGCAAACGCTGTGCGGAGTTTATTCGTGCCGAGAGGATGGCTTTGGCGAGACGCTTGATCGAAGAAGGGGAGCTTGCCCTGAAACAGGTCGCGCTGCGGGCGGGCTTCAACCACGTCAGTAATTTCTCCCGAGCCTACAAGAGCTGGTATGGCGAAAATCCCGGGCGTGCGCAACGCCGGAGCTAGTTACTCCCCGAACTCTGAAAGTGCCACGCCCACCGTCACGGCGCCGATGGCGTTGCCGGCATCATTGCTGATGGTATAGCTGACCTGGATTTGCCATACCCCGGTTGAGTCATCATGCCGCACAGGGCTGGCGTAATAAGCTCCCGGGCCGGCCAGAAAGGTTTTCACCCACTTGGGCTCGTCCCCCTGCCACAGGTCTGTGGTGATGGCGCTCTGCCCGGCGTTGAGCCCTTGGTTATCCATCACGATGATTTCGGTGATCACTCCTTTCTCTCGAAGGTGCAAGGTACGCAGGAAATCGGAGAGGGGGGTTTCCATCATCAGGGTTATCAAGTCGGCGTTGGATTTGCCGTATTGTGCCCGCCATCGTTCGTCTAATGCCTGTATCTCGGCAGGGTCGAGTTGATGATTGAGGCGATTCTGTTCTTCCACCGCTGCAATCACGGTGGGGGCGGCGGCAATTTCCTTCGCTTTGGCCAGGCCGAAACGAAGGCTGTCCGGCCATGCATCCTGTGCCAGGCAGGCGCTTGCCAGCAGGAGCAGTATGAGGGTAGCCGTGGCTTGAAATCGCGTGATCACATGCCGGTGTTCGGTTGTCACTTTCCTGTACCTGTGTGCCTGGAGATGTGGGGCAGGTGATTATACCCCGGTGCCGGTTTCGGTTATTACAACATGGTCAGGGTCGGGGAAGTCTGTGCAGATTTGTTAACGTCAGGCGGATAGTGGCGTTATCGGGACGAGCCGTGATGGTGGCGGTGATGCGCGGATGTTGCTCTCTGATCTGTCGCCGGCGGCCCTGGAATAGGCCGCCGGTCGTCAGGGTGTCGCTGACTCAGGCCCAGTCACCCAGCCATTTCTTCTTGGCTTTTTCTACCAGGTCTCTGGCGTCGTGGTCCCAAGGGTGGAAGTTGGGGCTGTAGAATTTGAAGTAAGACGGTAGCAACTTCCTGAATACGCCAGGCTTGCCCCACATATAGTTCAGGGTGCTGGTCCATGCCTTCACATTGGTCAGTTGCCCTTCTTCGCGCATCAGCTGGGTCAGATGCATGGTGGTAAAGAACGGAAAGAGAACACTCACCAGCATCATTTCCGTGACCCGGGTGAATTCGCTGCCGCCGATGGCTTTGTAGACATCGAACGCTACCGCCTTGTGTTCGGATTCTTCCACTGCATGCCAGGCCCATACCGGTGCCATGCGCGGGTCCATTTCCTCCAGGGCGTCGTACTTGAGCAGGAACTCTTCGGCCATCAGGGCGGTGAAGTGTTCCACTGCGACGGTGTGGGCCAGCTGGCGTTCCGGGCTCAGTTTTTTGCGCATCAGGTTCATGAAATCGAGAATTTCCTTCTCTAACCGAGCCAGATTCACGCCCTTGTCCTGGAGGAAACCGTTCAGCATTTCATGCTCGCGGGAGTGGTGAGCTTCCTGGCCGATGAAACCCTTGATGGCTTTTTTCAGTTCCGGGTCGGTGATCTCTTTTTCGAAGTAACGCACGGAATCGATAAAGAACCGCTCGCCCGGCGGAAAACCGGCAGACATGGCGGCCAGCAGCAGGGTTTTAACCGGGTTGTTGTCCCACCAGTAGCGGGGCATGTCATCGCTGTTGCTGAACTCAAATTCCGGGCGACGCACCTGCGGGATCATGCCCTTGGGTGTCTTGCTGGCCACGGCACGGATAGCCCCGGCGATCCCCTTGCGTTTGCGGTTCGGTCCAATGGGAACAATGGCATTCATGGCTGTGCTCCTTTCTGCCCGTCAGGGCGTTTTGTCTCAATATGGCCTCTACGGTACTGGTTCCGCCGGGGGCAGCGTGAGATTCTGCATGGACATAATAATTATCATTGGTGGCCAATGTGGCGAGCGACTCCAAGACCGACTCCCTGATTGCCGAGACCCGTGAGCGTCTCGATGCGATGCCTGGCTGGATCAGCCAGCAGACCCAGTCGTCAACGTATCCGCGGGCTTTTCTGGCGGCGGCAGAGGCCCGTGGGGCCGACCGTGCCCAGATGCTGGCGGACGCGGGGCTGGACGCGCAGCGGGTAGAGGACCCGGAGGGGCGTTTGTCGCTGCGTGAAGTCTGGATGCTGGCGGCGGTGACGCGGGTGCGCAGCGGGGATCCCACGTTGGGGTTTGCCTGTGGTGACAGCATGCCCCTGACCGCCCATGGCAATCTGGGTTACGCCTTGTTGTGTGCCGGGACGCCGCGGGAAGCCGTGGGGTTGCTGCAGCGTTTCTGGCACTTGCGTGGGCGGGGCGTGCAGCTGCTGGTCAATGAATCCGACAATGACATGTTCATGGAGCTGGTGCCGGAGTGTGCGTTGCCGCCACGACTGGTGGACCTGATGTTCAGTTCCATTGCCACCAGCATGTTCCGCGGCATGGAATTTCTGATTCGGGATCTGCCGGGGACAGCGGAAATCTGGTTGCAAGGCCCCGCGCCAGATGGGGTGGAGACCTGGCAGGCGCGCTTGCCGACCTTGCGTTTCAGTATGCCCCGGGCGGGTATTCACCTTGTGGGCGACCTGAGTGTGATGGACCAGCCACTGGCCACCGCCAACCCGGAAGGCTTGCGCGCTGCGGTGGCCCAGTGTGAACGGGAGAGTGCTCTCAGCGATCCGGGCGGGGATGTGTTGCGGCGGGTGCGGGCCATGCTGCTGGCCGGGCCCAACGGGTACCCCAGCCCGGTGATGCTGGCCGAGCGGTTGCACATGACCCCGCGCACCTTTCGTCGCCGGCTGCAGGAGCAGGGGTTCAGTTACCAGCAGTTGCTGGAAGAGGCGCGGCGCCGTGACAGTTGCCAGTTGTTGCGGGATCCGGAGCGCGAAATCCGCCGTATCAGTGACCAGCTGGGTTACCTGAACCCGGCCAATTTTACCCGTGCGTTCAAAAGCTGGACGGGCATGACGCCACGGGAGTGGCGTCAGCAGTCCAGTCACTGATCATGCGGTGGTATCCAGCCTGGCAAGAAACGCCAGTTGCTGGCGGATCACATCGCTGAAGGCCGGTTCGAAGTAGGGCTCGAAATGGTTGGCCTGAACGCTGGCGAGGGTCAGGTGAGGGTTGTTCGCCTTGCGGATGGCGTTTTCGACAAACGGTGCCACCGAGTCACCGCTGGCCCCCAGTAGCAGGGTGGGGATGCGGATGTTCTTGAGGTGCTTGATGGGACGATAGGGCCCCATGGTCAGTAGCGACCGCGCCGCCACCCGGTTGTCGTAGGGCCGGCCGATGCTGGTTTCTGCCAGTTGCAGGGCTTTGCCGGCGTCGTCCCGGTCCATGGAGGAGAAGGCGCCGGGCTCGCTGACCACCGGCACGTAAATCGGGTGCCCGGGTTTGAGCAAGTCGGCCAGGGCATACAGGCCGAACCGCAACAACCGGCCAACGGGTACGGCGCGCACGGCGGCCATGCCATCCAGCATGGGCACCTGGGCAATGGCGCCCGCCAGTTCCGGATGCCCGGCGGCCAGCTCGACGGCGTGGCCGCCGCCAAAGGACGACCCCCACAACACGATACGGCGGGGGTCGATGCTTGGCTGGCTTTTCAGGAAGGCCAGGGCCGCATCGCCATCGGCAACCCGCTCTCTTGCTGAAATCACCTGTCGTGGTAGCCCGGCGCTGTCTCCCCAGCTGCGATAGTCAAAGGTCATGACTGCATACCCTGCGCGGGTGAACTCCTCGTAGTACGGCACCGTCAGGGCGTCCTGGATGCCGCCCCAGCCGTGCAGCATGAGGATGGCCGGGAGGGTCTTGCTTGCAGGGTTTGCCGGCCGGTGCAGGGTGGCAGCGCACCAGGTTCCCGCTGAGTAAAAGCCGGTTCGCTGGCTGTCGCAGGTCAGGGTGTTGGGGTTGTGTCGCAGGGCATCCATGGTGGGGCTCCGTTATCTTGTATGGCATTCAAGAGCGCAGGCTAGCATTCTTGAATACCATACAAGATGACCGGGCAGACTGTAGGAGCATGCGCCGTGGCCAAGAACAAGCGCGAGATCGATTTGAAAGTGAAACAGGAAGAGCTGGAGAGCACCGCTGCCCGGCTATTCCTGACGCTGGGGTATGACGGCACCTCCATGAGTCGCATTGCCCGTGAGCTGGGGGTCGCACCGAATACCCTGTACTGGTACTACCCCAGCAAGGATGAGCTGCTGGTCGCTGTGCTGAACCGGCAGATGTCAGCAACCCTGGCGCGCTTGCCGGGCATTGCAGGCCTGCCACTGAAGGACAAGATGGCCTGGGCCCTGCAGGCCTTCGAGCAGAGTCGCGAGTTGGTGACCACGGTGCATGCGCGACTGGAGCAGTCTGCCGTGATTCGGGAATGGCACGAGCAGTTCCATCACTTTGTGGAGGCGGCAGTGATTCATACCCTGGAGGCGGAAGGAGTGGCCCCGGCGCGTGCGGCCATGCTGGCGACGGTAGGCACCTTTCTGGTGGAGGGCCTGCTGGCGCACCCTCACAGTGAGGCGCAGCGGGAGGCGATTCTGCAATGGTTCGCGGTGAGTGCCCTGCCTGACTGACCGCTACGGCTGATAGAAATACCGGCTCATCAGGGTGGCGACTTCGTCCACCATTTCCTCGTCGGTGTAATACGGCACCGGTTCCAGAAGGTGTTGGGAGAGGATGGCGGTGCAGGCATGAAAGGCGGTGTAGATGGCGCGGTCCAGGTTATCCACCTGCAGCCGCTGGCGCTGCTTGATCAGGAAGCGGTGCATGGCTTCCATTAATCGTCGTTCGAATTCCTTGCCTTCCGGCAAGGCGGTCAGCGTGTGCTGGCTGCGCAGTAGTTCGGTTAACACGCCTCCGCTTTGCCGGAATGACTGGATCCCCAGGGTCGCCCACAGCCGCGTGGACTCTTCGATGGAGATGTCCCCCAGTCCGTCCAGAAGGTCATTCAATACCCGTGTCAGGTCGTTCAGGTAGCTCTGCATCAACGCGCTGAGCAGGGCCTGCTTGTGGGGGAAATACTGATACAGGGTGGCGATATTCACGTTGGCCTGGTCGGCCACCTTGTTGGTGGTCAGGGCCTCCAGCCCCTGCTCCTTCACCAGTTCGCCGGTGGCCGCGATGATGCGTTCCACGGTGCGAATGGCCCGCGGCTGGGTGGGCTGTTTTTTCAGGGCGGAGAGGTGGGGGAAAGGCTGTGTCATAAAACCAAGTTTTAACCAAGTATTTGCTTGGATTATCGTCAGGGTGGCGAAAATGGCAAGTACGAGGACACCATGAGCGAATCAGTCATCATCCCGCCCGCCTGGCAACACAAGTACCGCGATGAGGTGATGGATCGCATGCGTTACACCTGTGACCCTCTGGCGGATGCGGTAGCAGAGCGGATTGAGCGGGCCCGACCGTCACAGATGCTGGACGAGGTGTATGCCCGGGCAAAATCCGAGGGCGGCCCCTTTGCTGATTACGTCGATCAGTGCCACAGCACTCCGTCCTGGGTGGACTGGCAGAAAGTAGAGCACGCGGCCCGGGTAAATCTGGGGTTTGCCAACGTCCGCGCGATTGCCTTGCTGGTGAGCAGCCTGGTGGAAGGCTACTCCCTGAGCAAAGCCACCCATGTGCTGATTGCCACGGGGCGCCTGCACCAGGACGTGATGCGGCGGGTGTATGAAACCTCCCAAATGACCCACAACATGAATGTACCCGGCGGGTTGCGGCCGGGGGCCGAAGGCCACCGCACAGTGATGGAAGTGCGCCTGCTGCACGCCATGGTGCGTAAGTACCTGCGTGGGCGAGGCTGGGAAACCGATCAATACGACGAGCCCATCAACCAGGAAGACATGGCTTTCACCATCATCGAGTTTGATTACCTGGCCCTGCGCGGCATGGAGCGCATGGGGGCGTCACTGAGCGACGATGACAAGGTGGCCTGCCATCACATGTGGCGTTACATGGCCCATCTCAACGGTGTCTGCGATGACATGCTGACCGACTCGCTCGACGAGGAAATCTATCAATATCAGCGTATCCGCGAACGCCAGTACAACCCCAATGAAGAAGGGCGGCTGTTGGCCCAGGCGGTGATCACGGCGCTGGCAGGGCAGCCGCCGTTCCGGCTGCAGGAATCCCTGCTGTATGAATTGAGCCGTATCTGTCTTGGCGACGAACTGGCGGATGTCTACGAACTGCCGCGCAGCGCATTCTGGTTGCGGGCGGTGCTGGCCTACAAGGCGGCCAACAAGGTGGCGACTCTGGCTCACTACCGGGTGCCGGGGGTGGATCGCATCAGTGAACGGCTGAATGTGCGGATGTTGCGAGCCGCCCTGCACAAGAATTTGCCAGAAGACCCGCAAAAGCGCGCCTTTCGCCATATTTCCTGACCGGGTCGGCGAAACGCCGTCTTTTTTGCCAAAATCTGCGCCTTTTGGTCACGAACAGGCGCGAATCCTTTATTTACCCTTCGGGACAGCAAGGTATACACGGTGTAGCGTTGAAGAAAAACCAATACGCCGCACCGATAGCGGCAACGCGGGAGCGCAACATGACACAGGAACAGACCGTCCTTGGTCCGGATTCATTGATGTGGAAGTACTTCGGTGACAGCCGGGTGTTGATGTTGCTGCCCAGCACGACCACCTTGCAGGTCGCGCATCCGGGTATTGGTGCCGGCGTCGAGCAGCACTCGGCCTACAAGGAAGACCCCTGGGGCCGTGCCGAACGTTCGCTGGCGTTGCTGTGGCCGGTGCTCTACAACACTGCTGAAGGGGTGCGGGATTTCGGTACCCGGTTGCGGGAAATGCATCGCAGCATCAAGGGCACCGATTTCAACGGCAAACCCTATCATGCGCTGAACCCGGAGCTGTACACCTGGGTCCACATCACGACCTACTACGGCATGCTCTACCTGGCCCGTTTCAACGGCGACAAGCTCAGTGAGGCAGACAAGGAACAGCTGTTCCAGGAATGGCTGCAGTTTGGTCGCCAAATGGGGATCCGTGACAAGGACATGCCTGCCACCCGGGCCGCCTACTGGGCGTATCTGGATGACACTATCCGTCACCGGTTACAGGAAAACCCCGCCACCGAGTACGTGGGACATCGCGGTTACTACACCAACCAGCCCAAGCCGCCGGGGATGAAAGTCTCTGACGGGCGCTGGAAGATGTACCAGTATGTCGTGGGCTCGATGACCTGGCATCTCAAGAAAGGCTTTTTCCCCAAGGCCTACCGCGAGCGATTCGGGATTCGCTGGAACTGGTGGGACAAGACCCTGTTCCAGCTGATCAGCCTGACCTTCCGTGCCGTGTGGCCACTGTTGCCCGAAAAATCCCGTTGGGTGCCCCAGGCCTGGAGTGCCATTCAGGACGCCCGTCAGTTTCCGCAAAACTATGGTGGTGAGGCCTCGCTGAAGGTGGCGCGCGCCAGCTGATCCGGGTGTGCGGTGTTTCGGGTTTCCCATTCAGGAGTCTGTTAGGATTCTTGGTCTCTTGGACAGAACACCAACAACACACCACCCGGGGGAATGTATGACACGCGGCCTGCTGTTTTTCTGTCTGGCATTTTTCAGCCTGTCGGCCCATGCCGACTGGACCATGGCGACCTATCATGGCCACCCCTACGCCGGAGCCCATGGTGGGCAGGATGGTGCAGCCAAATTCGCGGTGGGCATGTTGTGCAAACAGGACACCGGGCAGCCGGTGTATGTGTTGGCCCACCGTCGTTTTGTGACCGCCAGCGGTCCCGCCACCACGCTGCCGGCACAGTTCGAGCAGGGCGAGTTGTTACGTGAGTTCCGGGTGGACGGGGTGCACTTTGGTGATCTTGGCGCACGTCATGGCAGCTACGATGCCGACAACAATCTGCTGATCTTTGCCAGTGCGGTGCCGCTTTCGTCTCCGGTGGTTCGCGCGCTCAAGCAGGGCAGGGAGCTGGATGTGGTTTACCTGAACAAGGCGGGCGAGGTGCTGTACGTGTCGGACTTTTCCCTGAAAGGTTCGGCGGCCACGCTTAACCGGCTGCGTTGCCCTTAAACGGAGCCGTTTCCCGGCGGAAAACGACGTATCAGGCGCGCTTTCCGACCTGCGACGGAAGTCCACTGGGGTGGTGAAAAACGCTGTCGTATAGTGAGGCTCCCAGTCATTCCCGGAGCTATCATGTCCTTCCAGGTTTACCAGCCGTTAGCCCACGGTATTACCCGCATTGATACGGCCATGGTCCGTGATGAACTGGCCGCCTGCTACCTGATGGAAGATGACGGCGAGTGCGCCATCATCGAAACCGGCACCCATCACACCGTCCCCATCATCCTTGATCTGCTGGAACAGAAAGGGATCGATCGCCGTCAGGTGAAATATGTGATCCCCACCCATGTGCATCTGGATCATGCCGGCGGGGTGGGTGGCCTGATGCAGGCGTTGCCCGCGGCCACTCTGCTGATTCACCCCCGCGGGGCGCGCCATATGATCGACCCATCCAGACTCAAGGCGGGCGCCACGGCGGTGTATGGTGAAGCGGCGTTTGCCGAGATGTATGGCGACATTATTCCGGTGCCGGAATCGCGAGTGAGGGTGATGCACGATGGCGATCAGGTGACGCTTGGCCAGCGCCGCCTGACGTTTCACGATACCCCTGGCCATGCCCGCCATCACTTCTGTGTCCAGGACAGTGCGTCCAATGGCATTTTCACCGGCGATACCTTTGGTCTGGCCTACCCTTCCCTGGTGACAGAACGCGGCCCCTTCATCTTGCCCACCACTACGCCGGTGCAATTTGACCCGCCCGCGTTGAAAGCGTCGATTCGCAAATTGCTGGCGCTGCAACCGGAGCGCATGTTTCTTACCCATTACGGACTGCTGGAAGCGCCTGCGCGACCGGGGGAGCGCTTGCTGGCCATGGTGGATGACTATGTGTTGCTGGCGGAGCAGGCGGAAGAAGGTGGTGACGATGATCTGATGGGGCGACTGGAACCTGCCCTGCGAGACTATCTGTTCGCTCAAGCCCGTGAGCACGGGGTGAACCTGTCCGATGCGGCCCTGGATGACGCACTGGGGTTTGATATTCACCTGAACAGTCAGGGGTTGGTGGTCTGGCTGCAACAGCGAACGGTGTGAGAACCGGCGTGTCCAACGGTGTTTACGGGAGAATGCCAGTGAGAATACATGTTTCTGTGATGGTGTCCGGCGGGCTGTTGGCATGTGCCGTTGCGCAGGCCGAACCATTACCTCAACTGCAGGCGTATACGGTGCCCGAGCCCTGGCTGGCTCCCATGTCGCCTCTGCCGCTTGCCGACAACGTGTGGCACATCGGGACCGAAGAACTCACGGCGCTGTTGGTGAAAACCGCTGACGGCGCGATTCTGATCGATGGCGGTATGCCGCAAGGCGCAGATATGTTGCTGGACAACATGCGTACGCTGGGGGTTGCACCAGAGGACCTCAAGTGGATTCTGGTGAGCCATGGCCATGGTGACCATGCGGGGTCGCTGGCGGCGATTCAGCGTGCCACCGGCGCCCGACTCGCGGCCAATGCGGAAACCGCCATGTTGATGGCGGCAGGCGGTGCCCACGATATCCATTTTGACGATGAGATTCTTTACCCGCCCGTGTCGGTGGACCGACAGTTGCAGGATGGCGAACAGGTCACCCTGGGCGAGGTGACGCTGACCGGCCATTTTATTCCCGGTCACACTCCCGGCAGCATGGCCTGGACCTGGCAGGCGCGCCGGCAGGGAAAGACAGTCGATATGGCGTATGTGGACAGCCTTACCGCGCCCGGATACCAGCTGTTGGACAACCCGCGTTACCCGCGGATCGTGGACGATTTCAACGCCACTTTTGCCACCGTGAGAGCGCTCCCCTGTGATGTGCTACTGACCCCGCATCCTGGCGCCAGCGGCTGGCACTATGGCGACCCGGCGAGGTCCTCGCCGCTGGATTGCCAGCGTTACGCCGACATTGCAGAACAGGCCCTGCGCCAACAAATCGCGGACCAGCGCCCTGATTGATCCACTGAGCTGAAGGAACAGATCGGATTATTTCCCTTGTTCCACTACGGGCGCCTGCCCATAGTGAAGCCATTAACGTTTATGCGGAGCCAACATGTCTGACGATACCTATACCCCGCCACGGGTCTGGAAATGGGACAAGGAAAACGGTGGCGCCTTCGCCAGTATCAATCGCCCCATTGCCGGTTCCACCCACGACAAGGACCTGCCGGTGGGCAAGCATCCCCTGCAACTGTATTCGCTGGCGACCCCCAACGGGGTGAAAGTGACGGTGATGCTGGAGGAGCTGCTGGAGAAAGGCCATCGCGAGGCGGAATACGATGCCTGGTTGATCAATATCCAGAATGGTGATCAGTTCGGCAGCGGTTTTGTGGACGTGAACCCCAACTCCAAGATCCCGGCGCTGATGGATCACAGCGTGACCCCGCCACGCCGGGTGTTCGAGTCCGGCAGTATTCTGTTGTACTTGGCGGAGCGCTTTGGCGAGTTTCTGCCATCGGATCCTGCGGTCCGTACCGAAACCCTCAACTGGCTGTTCTGGCAGATGGGAAGTGCCCCGATGCTGGGTGGCGGCTTTGGCCATTTCTATGCCTATGCGCCGGAGAAGTACCAGTACCCCATTGACCGTTACACCATGGAAATCAAACGCCAGCTGGATGTGCTGGACCGGCGCCTCGCCGACAATGCCTACCTGGCCGGGAGTGAATACACCATTGCCGATATGGCGGTGTGGCCCTGGTATGGTGCGCTGGTCACCAACAAGGTGTACGAGGCGGCGGAATTTATCGAAGCCCACACCTACACCAACGTACTGCGCTGGAGCCACCAGATCGCAGAACGCCCGGCGGTGAAACGCGGGCGTATGGTCAATCGTGCCTGGGGCGAGCCATCAAGCCAGTTGCTGGAACGGCATGATGCCAGCGATTTCGAGTTGAAGACCGTAGACAAGTTGCAAGGCCAGGGGGCCTCTGAATAACGCCTTGCATGCTCGGCGTGCTAGTGCCCCGGCGTTTTCAGAGCTCACCGGGGGTGGTGCCGAACGCTCGTTTGTAGGCGGTGATGAAATTGGAGGGGTGGCGATAACCTGCCAGGTAGGCCGCCTCGCCAATGGAGAGCTGCTGTCGGCGCAACAGATCCTGGGCTCTCTCCAAACGTCGCTGACGAATATAGGCAGCAGGCGTCATTTGAAAATGCTGGCGGAACAATCGCTGCAATGAACTGACGCTCATGCCCACATGGCTGGCGACCTCCTCCAGGCTGTCGAGGGTCTGTAGTTTTGCCTCAATATACTCTCTTGCCCGTTCCACCTTGCGTGGGGCTGAAGGTGCCTGCGACTCTTTTAGCAGCCGAGCCAGCGCCGCATCCAGAATTTCCAGGGCGCGGCTTTCCACATGCAGATTCTGCATAAACGAGGTGTAAGGCGAAGGGCGGAAGATTTGCTCCGCGAGCGCGCTCAGGTCTGAGGAGACCGGCCATTCGCTGAAGCAGGAGCTCTCGTGGGTGGCGAACAGCTGATCGATGCAGCGGCGGGCGTGTTCGTCATCACTGCAGTACCGGTAGAGCCAGGCCTTGGGCACCGACACATTGACCTTGCGCAGGCGGCGCCCCTGACGAAGTTCGCGATGCAGTTGCCGGGGCTGGTCGCAGACCAGGGCAAAGCCACTCAGGGTATTGGCGTCAAGGTGGTAGCGGGTCTGGTCGACCCGGAATGCCAGCTCTCCCTCCAGCAACAGGGTTGCAGAGAGCCCCGCAGGGAGTTCGAAACTGACCTGGGTATCCTGACGTTCCACA
Organism: Alcanivorax sp. P2S70; assembly: GCF_000475295.1. Classification (NCBI taxonomy): domain Bacteria; kingdom Pseudomonadati; phylum Pseudomonadota; class Gammaproteobacteria; order Oceanospirillales; family Alcanivoracaceae; genus Alcanivorax; species Alcanivorax sp. P2S70. Next base: position 83,290 of record NZ_AXBZ01000013.1, on the reverse strand, counting down.
GCATCGGAGGCATGCACCAGAATGCCGGAATGATGGCGCTTGAGAACGAAGTCCCCCTCCAGTACCTGCCCATCTCCTGCTGCCGTCTCATCAACGTGCCGTTGTTCAACCCCTGCCTGGCGTGATAGTGAGACAAGCTGTTCCTGGCTGATTCCGGTCATGGCTGGGCCCTGATGAGTTTGCATAACGGTTTGCCGTTTTCGCAAAGCAGTTAGCGCCGCGACAGCATTCCTGAACCACTATCATAAATAATAACAACTCTCATTTGCAGTGATTGCTGTGGCTTGTTGCTGTCCAAATTGACATAAGTATCGGGGTTTTTATGCGAAAGGTGATGTGGGGGCTGCTGGGTAGCTCCGTGATGGTGGCTGTGCCCGCCATGGCTGAGGAGGCCGCAAGCGAGGCCAATGAGCTGGAAAAGGTCTCGGTGTGGGCCACTGAGGTGACGGCCAGCTCGGTGCACATGGATGAACAGGCCATGACGACCCGTCAGGCAGACCACATCAGTGACCTGCTACGCACCGTGCCCGGGGTGGATGTGGGCGGTGCGCATTCACTCAACCAGCGCATCACCATCCGCAGCATGGATGACAAGGACCTGCGCATCAGTATCGATGGCGCCAACCAGAACACCTACATGTACCACCACATGGGTAACCTGCAGATCAACGCCGACATTCTCGAATCGGTGGATATCCAGGTGGGTAATAATTCCGTGATCAACGGTGGGCTGGGGGGCGTGGTGAAGTTTCGCACCAAGTCAGCTCGTGACCTGCTGATGCCGGGGGACAGTTTTGGTGTGCTGGGCAAGGGCACCTATTCCACCAATGCCTACGAAAGCGCCTCTCTGACCGGCTTTGGAACACTGGGTGACAGCGCGGATTATCTGGCGTACTACAACTATCTGGACCGGGATAATTTCGAGGTCGGTGGCGGCGTTATCGAAGATGCCAACGGCAATGAAATGCCGGGTACCGATGGCGAAGTGAAAGGCCTGGAAGGCGAGCTCAACAATGCGCTGGTGAAGCTGGGCTGGGATCTTACGTCCCGTCAGCGGTTGACCCTGGGCTTTGAAAGCTACAAGGACGAAGGGGATTACAGCTACCGGCCAGACATGGGGTTGGCGACAGATATCGCCATTGCCAATGGCATCAATGCTCCGCTGACGTATCCCACCGAATTTACCCGCGATACCTGGACGCTGAATTATGACGCGACGCTGGGTAATACCACCCTTGAGTCCACGTTGTTCTACAACGACAGCGAACTGGAGCGGGATGAAACCGGGCTTGCCCAATCCACTCTGCCGTTTATTGCGGCCACCGCCGGGGAAGTGTATGGCCAGGCCGAGAACACCGGCCTGAACCTGCTGGCGCGGACCTGGCTGGATGCCGGAATCAAACAGGAGCTGGTGTACGGTGCGGAGGTGATTCGCTATGACACCCGCTACCAGGCGCAGTATGTGAATGGCACCGTTGATGAGTCATCTGAAGATGCCCAGTCCAATGCCGTCTTTGTTGAAGACCGTGTGCATCTGGGCGAGCGCGTGGTGGTGACCCCGGGGGTGCGCTACAACCAATACAAGATCGACTCCGTGGTGGTGGATGACACCTACGATGATGTGACCGGGGCGTTTGCGGTGGACTATCAGGTGATGGATTCCCTCAAGCTGCGGGCCAGCACCACCCAATTGTTCAAGGGGCCGGAAATTGGCGAGGTGTTTGTCGGTGCGGGCCTGTTCGATACTCCCAACCCGGATATCAAGGCCGAGAGCGGCAACAACCACGAGCTGGCGGCGGATTTTGCCAGCGGAGATTTGGGGGTTGATCGCTTCAGCGCCGGTGTCACCGTGTTCCGTACCAACATCGATAACTACATCTATGACAACACCGCCGCTGGCAAGGATAACGTGGGCGACATGCACATCGAGGGTTACGAGAGTTACGTCGGGTTTGAGCAAGGCAACCTGAATGTGCTGCTGACCTATGCTAATGCCAACAGCGATCTGGATGCGTTTGATCAGTACGCGGCGCTGGATGGTGCCCGTATCGATCGCGAGCAGGGCGACAGCATCAGTGTGGAAGTGGATTACTTTATTGCTCCGCTGGATCTGAATCTGCATTGGGACATGGTGAACGTGAACGACCTGCATAATGCCGTGGATCTTGATGGCGCGGGTGTGGATCGCTCCAAGGAAGGCTACACCGTGCATAACGTGTCGGTGATGTGGCTGCCCCGTCAGGTGGAAGGGCTGACCATCACGGCAGGGGTGGACAACCTGTTTGACGAATTCTACGCCTCGCAATCCTCCCGTACCGGGGAAACCTTCCACCCGGTATTTGGCAGCCTCTATCTGCAGGATTTCGAACCGGGTCGCAACATCAAGGCGACGGTGGCCTACCAGTTCTGACGGACCCGCAAAGTTAGACTGTAACGCCTCCCCGGACTTTTCGTGGAGGCGTTTTTTTTGGTGCATTGCAGATTTGAGGTAAAGCCCGATTGACTCCTCCCGGCTTGCCGCAGGAGCGTCGGTCTCACCCTTCGGGCTGCCCTGCGGGCGATCCTTCGCTGCGCTCGGTGGCGGCGCGATTGCGGGCCTGGATCAAAAGCGTTTTCACCACAGGGCGCACTGAACTCACAGAACTAAGTCGTCTTCACTCCCTCGGCCTTGTGTGTTCGATGACCTTGCAGTGAACAACGATGATTGCGCCGCGGTGTTCAGGTGCCGCAGAACGTCTGGCACACGCGCTCTTGTGGTTCCGGTGGGCGGCGGTACTGCTCGGGTGCGTCGTCACCATAGGGCTGGCCCAGCACGGCCAGCAGTGCCTTGGCGGGGGCCAAATCGTGCTGTTCTGTCGCGGCAGTCAGGGCTTGCTCGACAAGATGATTGCGCGGAATGACCGCAGGATTGCTGTTGCGCATCAGACACCAGGACGACTCGCGCGGTTTGCTGTTGCGCGCCAGTCTCGCCTGCCAGCGTGTGTGCCAATCAAGAAATGCGGGTTGCTGGCACAGGTCGCTGTCGGGCACCTCGCCGCCGATCAGGGCATGGAAGGTATTGGTAAAGTCGGCCCGGTTGGCCTGCATCCAGTCGAGCAGATCCTGACTCAAGGTGGCATCCATGACGTCCTCGCCGAACAGGCCCAGTTTACGGCGCATCATGGCCAGCCATTTCTGATCGTACAGGGTGCTATAGCCCTTGATGCGATCCGTGGCGATCTCGATGGCTGTGTCCACGTTGTCGTTGATACGGGTCAGCAGGGTTTCGGCAAAACGGCCCAGGTTCCATTGGGTAATGGTGGGTTGGTTGCCGTAGGCATAGCGACCTTGATGGTCAATGGAACTGAACACGGTGTCTGGATCGTAGGCATCCATAAAGGCGCAGGGGCCGTAATCAATGGTCTCGCCGCTCAGCGTCACGTTGTCGGTGTTCATTACACCGTGGATAAAGCCCACCCGCATCCACTGGACGATCAGTGAGGCCTGACGCTCAATCACCGCATCCAGCAGCGCCAGGGCGGGGTTGTCGCTGTTCTGTTGATCCGGGTAGTGCCGGGCGAGAGTGTATTGAATCAGGGTATCCATCAATGCCGCGTCTTGCTGGGCGGCAGCGTACTGGAAGGTGCCGACGCGCAGATGGGAGGCGGCGATGCGAGTCAGGATGGCGCCAGGCAAGGCCTCTTCCCGGTACACCGGATCGCCACTGCCCACCACTGCCAGACTGCGGGAGGTGGGCACGCCGAGGGCATGCATGGATTCGCTGATCAGGTATTCGCGCAGCATCGGCCCCAGCGCTGCCCTGCCGTCCCCGCCACGGGAAAAGGGGGTGCGCCCAGCGCCCTTGAGTTGAACATCCATCCGGTTACCGCTGGCATCCAGGTGTTCTCCCAACAGGATCGCGCGACCATCCCCCAGCATGGTCAGGTTGCCGAACTGATGACCGGCATAGGCCTGGGCCAATGGCTCACTACCGGCAATCAGGGTGTTGCCGCTGAACAGGTCAGGACGGGTGCGCAGGGCGTCTGTCTCCAATCCCATTTGCTCCGCCAGAGCGGCATTGAACAACACCATTTCCGGCTGGCTGACCGGCTGCGGAGGGCACAGCGAAAACAGCGGCTCGGGCAGTTGTGCGTAGCGGTTATCGAAACGAAATCCAAACGTGGCTGACATGGGCATCCGGGGGGTAATGAATCCGATGCCTACAGGGTAACAGAGTGGCGGTGGGGGAAGAGAGGGGGGAGTTCCTCTCCGCCTGGCGGCGGAGAAGACATCGCGGTCGAACGACCGCTCCCACAGAGGAGATATGCTGGCGCTGTCCGTTGACGGGCTCGTGCCAGCAATGGGCTTGTTATTCCACCGGGTTTACGCACTCGGCGCGGGAGGGTTCCTGCTTGCAGCGGACTTTCAGCAACAGGGACATCATGTCCTTGTTGTAGACGCCTTGCCGGGTCAGCTCAATGCGTGCTTCACGCATCATTTCGTCGTAACGCAGCTTGTCGGCATTGGGAATGCGGATCCACCATTTGTCGTCGATTTCGCCGCTGGCGTTATCGATCAGTTTCATGGCGCGGTCGAACTGGCTGAACATGAAGGCGCGGGACTGTTCGCCGAAACCCGCGGGGAACTTGTCTTTCTTCAGGATCACCTGGGCACTTAGCTGGCCGAGCACATAATCAAGAATGCCACCATCCGGCGCCATGCCCTTGTACAGTTCCAGGGCGGAATACCCCATCACCGGGGCGAAGCAGATATCGACAGAGCCGTTGTTAAACCGGGTAGAAAAGTTGGTGATGTCGGACATGACCGGAGACATGCCCACGCGGGAGGCCATGCTGGCCTGGGCGCTGTCGTACTCGAGAACGGCAATGGACTTGCCAGCCAGTTCTTCGACGGTATCAATGGTTTTGTCTTTCAGAAACAGGAAGGCGGCACCCAACGGGACCACGCCACCCACTTCGTAGGGGCCGGATACCAGGTGCTGATTGACGCTGGCGTTGCCGCTGGCGATGACGGCAATCACGGTTTTCATGGCGTCGTAGCTGGGAATGGCACCGATGGAATCCATGCTGCCGGTGTAGCTGTTGAATTGACGACCCCGGATGCCGGTGAGAACCGCGGCGTCGCACTGGCCGGCTTTTAAATCTTCCGAGGCGATCTTTTCATCGGTGTAGGGTTTCAGTTCTACATCCACACCCCATTGCACCGCGGCGGTCTTGTAGTCGCGCATGATGTTGTAGGTGTCGCCATTGGCGCCAATGATGTCGAACACGCAGAAGGTGCGCTTGGTTAACGCCATGGCGTTACTGCTGAGGCTTAACAGGGCGACAGCGGCCAGGGCTGCCAATCCGGTTGTTGTTTTCATGGTGTGCTCTCCGAGAAGGGTATGGCGGGCACCCAAGACAGGCACCCATTTCCAGTCAGTGCATTTTGTTGGCTACACGGGCCTGTTGCTGTGCAATCCTTGTTGTGAGCAGAGCAATGAATTGTTGCGGGTGTATACAAAGTGTTAACGACCGTTTGGTCTTGTCGCCCTGTTCACGGCGGCACAGATTGCCGCGGGCAATTTGTCTCATTTACCGTTCATGTCGGTGTGCTACGGTGGGACAGCGCTGTCGTTATCGCTGGCATTCTTGAGGGAGGTGCTCCGGTGGAATTCGATCCGTTTCTGCTCGCCCGGCTGCAGTTTGCAGCCAATATCAGCTTCCACATCCTGTTTCCCACCATCACGATAGGTTTGTGCTGGGTGCTTTTCTATTTCCGGTTGCGATATACCTTTTCCGGAGACAAGGCATGGGAGTACGCCTACTTTTTCTGGGTAAAAATCTTTGCGCTCAGCTTTGCGCTGGGCGTGGTTTCCGGGATAACCATGAGCTTTCAGTTTGGCACTAACTGGCCTGGTTTCATGGAAAGGGCGGGCAATATTGCCGGGCCATTACTCGGCTATGAAGTGCTGACTGCCTTTTTCCTGGAAGCCTCATTTCTGGGAATCATGCTGTTCGGCAAGGATCGCGTTTCCAATCGTATGCACTTGATGGCGACTGCTCTGGTGGCGGTGGGTACCTCTTTCTCGGCATTCTGGATTCTCAGCCTGAATTCCTGGATGCAAACCCCGGCAGGTTACCGACTGGAAGATGGCATTTTCCATGTGGAGAGCTGGTGGGCGGTAATTTTCAATCCGTCATTTCCGTATCGGTTTGCGCATATGTTCAATGCCTCGCTGTTGACTGCTGCGTTCCTGATCATGGGGATCAGCGCCTGGCGTGCCAGGCGCGGTGTGGATGGTCCTGCCACCTGGAAAGTCATGCGTACCGGGGCGGTGATGGCGGCGTTGTTGGCGCCCTTACAGGTCTGGATAGGTGACCTTCACGGGCTCAATACCCTTGAGCATCAGCCCGCCAAAATTGCGGCGATGGAAGGGGTGTGGGAAACCGAACGGCATGCACCGCTGACCCTGTTCGGATTTCCGGACGAGGAGGCTCGCACCACCCATATGGCAATCAAGGTGCCGGGGCTTGCCAGCCTGATCCTGACGCATGAGTGGGATGGCGAGATTCGCGGGCTCAACGAATTCGAAGGCGAGCATCCGCCGGTCGCTCCGGTGTTCTGGGCTTTCCGGGTGATGGTGGGTGTCGGGGTGTTGATGGTGTTGGTCGGGCTATGGTCTGCCTGGCAATTGTGGGTTCGGGGTAAAGAGAGCCGTGAGGGGCAAGGTGTATTGCTGCGCATACTGTCAGTGATGACGTTCTCCGGTTGGATCGCAGTGCTGGCCGGGTGGTATGTGACCGAAATCGGCCGCCAACCCTGGGTTGTGGACGGGCTGTTACGCACGGCAGATGTGGTGGCGGATCACAGTAGTGCGACGGTGGCGGGTACTCTGTTTGGTTATGTCTTGCTGTACCTGTTTTTACTCGTGTCCTACATTGCGGCGCTGCGTTATATGGCGACCAAACCGGCACGCTCCCTGTCGTTGATGCCACAGCAGCGCGCCATGAATGCCGAACGTGCACAAGGAGAGGCATGATGGATCTGGGATACTGGTTACCGCTTTTCTTCGCTGGCGCCATGGGGCTGGCACTACTGATTTACGTCATCCTTGACGGTTATGACCTGGGAATAGGCATGCTGCTGCCTTTTGCCGATGACCGGGAAAAAGATGTCATGGTGGCGGCGATCGGCCCGTTCTGGGATGCCAATGAGACCTGGATCGTGTTGGGGGTGGGGATTCTTCTGATTGCCTTTCCCCAGGCGCACGGTGTAGTGCTGACGGCCCTCTACCTGCCGGTGACCATCATGTTGATGGGACTGATTTTGCGGGGGGTGTCATTCGACTTCCGGGTCAAGGCAGGAGACAGGCACAAGGCCAAGTGGAATGCCCTGTTTGCCTTGGGTTCGCTGGTTGCTTCGGTTTGCCAGGGCTGGATGCTGGGGGCCTTTGTTACGGGGCTGACCGGCGATTCCACCAGCACCCTGTTTGCCGCCCTGATTGCGGTGGCATTACCTGCACTCTACATCATGCTGGGGGCGGCATGGTTGTTGATCAAGACGGAGGGAGAACTGTTTCGCAAGGCGGCTCACTGGGGGCGGTTGGCAGTCTGGCCCATGGGAGGATTTCTGGTGCTGATTTCCATCGCGACCCCATTGGTCAGTCAGACCATCGCGGACAAGTGGTTCACCCTGCCCAATGCGATTGGCTTGATGCCCATCCCCATTGCCACGGGCCTTGCCTGGGCTGGACTGATCTGGATCTTTAACAGTCGCCAGATTTTGCATCATGGCTATGGCTGGCTGGCGTTTCTTTCACTGGTGGTTATCTGCGTGTTGGCAGGCATCGGCCTGGCGTACAGCCTGTTTCCCGATATCGTGCTGGGTCAGCTCTCCATCTGGGAGTCCGCGTCGTCCACGGAATCGCTGCTGTTCACCTTCTGGGGGGCGATCATTACGCTACCCATGATTCTGGGCTATACCGTGTTCATCTACCGGGTGTTCAGGGGCAAGGCCAGCGATCTGAGCTATGAATAATGATCCGCGTTGTGGTTGTTTTCCGACCACTGGCCGGCTTGGCAGGACCAACGCAGAGGTGGAGGGCCGCCGGCAAGTCTTGGCACTGACATAATGACGGCAAGAGTGTGAAACAGGTCACGTCCAAGAATGAAAATAATGACCGATCCGCCTGCCCCCCGTTCCAGATTGCTGAAGCTGCTTGACTGGTCCGACCGGGATAAGTGCCTGCTGCTGTCAGTGCTGCTGTGGGGGTACATGTTTTTTATTTGTGTCTGGCACCAGGTTACGGTTCATCTCACTGAATTCGGTCGCAACTATGTATCGTCGCAGGGGACGGCGATGCTCAACAGCGTGGTACTGATTAATTTGCTGGGCTGGGCGCTGCTGCTGGCATGGGGCGGTTGGTTGCGGCACGAGAACCGGCACTCACGAATCTACCCCAATGTGTTCCTGTCTTTCTTCAGTGTGGGCTTTGTGCTGCTGGGATGGGTGTTCGGCCTCTACAGCCCGATGACAGGAATGGTGCTGATGGGCTCGCCACTGGTCGGTTTTATCCTGTTTGGGTTCACCCGCGTCGCATGGAACTTCGCCTTTACGGTGTGTGTGGTGTTGCTGCTGGCCTGGCTGTCAGTAAGTGGTTACGTAGAACACGCCATTTATTTTGCCCGGGACCCGGTGTCCAAACAGCATTTATCTTACTACTGGATTGCCAGCACTGTGGCATTCATGGTGCCTTTTATCACGTCGGTGATCACCCTTGTGGCATTGTTGCTGGGTCGGTGGGTGCATCGGGAAAAGCAGATTCGTGACCAGGCGCTTCACGATCCCCTTACCGGCCTTTCCAATCGACGTGAGCTGTTCGCTCAGCTGGCTCACGAGCTGGCGAGAGGCCGCAGAAGTGGACAGTCTCTGACCCTCTGTGTCATGGATCTGGATCACTTCAAACGTATCAATGACAGCCATGGCCATGGGGTTGGAGACCAGGTGCTGGTTCAGGTGTCGGAGATTCTGCGAGCCTGCCTGCGTGAAACAGATTTGATTGGCCGTATTGGCGGTGAAGAGTTTGTTCTGGCATTGCCGGAGACCGGGGCGGCCGGAGCCGCCACCGTGCTGGAGCGTTGCCGTGAGACCATTGCGTCATCCCCTGTGCCCCTGGAAAGTGGGGACTTCCTGACTGTGACGGCCAGTTTTGGAGCCGTTCTTTGGTTGCCTGGTCATCCCGCAAATCACGCCCTGACGGATACCCAGTTGCTTTCGCGCGCCGATGAAGCCCTGTATCTGGCGAAGGGGGCAGGGCGGAACCGGGTGATGTTCTGGTCTCAGGAGGAGGAAGGTGCTGCGGCGTTCCCCTGATCGCAGCACCGCCGTTTCAGTCCTGGGAGGGCTGAGTGGCAATCAGTTGATTGACGGCCTGGGCAAACGCTACGGGTGAGTCTTCTTGCAGGAAGTGCCCGCCAGTGAGTGTCTGGTGAGGCTGCCCTTTGGCGCCGGGTATCTGCTCCTGCATATATTTGTCTCCACCACGGGTAATCGGATCACCATTACTGAAAGTGGTCAGGAAAGGTTTGCGCCATTGTTTCAGTGATTCCCAGGCGGCGCGGTTGGCCTGGGTGGCCGGGTCGTTGGGGGTAACCGGGACCAGCTTGGGAAACGCACGGGCGCCGGCCTTGTATTTGCGATTCGGGAAGGGGGCCTCGTAGGCGCGCTTCTCATCCGGGCCGAGTTTACGGAAGCTGGCGGCATCGATAATGCGCGAGACCGGGAATACCGGTGAGTAGATAGCGAAATTCTTCCACAGTTGAAACGCGGTTGGCACGGTCTGGTCCCCGGTAGGGAGCATGCCGTTGCCGACCACGATTGCGCGAAAGCGATCAGGGTTTTCCGCGGCCAGGCGTAACCCGAGCAAAGAGCCCCAGTCCTGACAGACCAGTGTGATTCGGGTGAGCGCTAACCGATCCAGAAGCGATAGCAGCCAGTCCATGTGGGACTGATAGCTGTAGTCATCGATGCGGGTGGGTTTGTCAGATTTGCCGAAGCCGATCAGGTCTGGTGCGATCACCCGATGACCGGCGGCTGCACAGACGGGGATCATGTGGCGATACAGGTAAGACCAGGTGGGCTCGCCGTGCAGCATCAGTACCGGCGGAGCATCCGCTGGGCCTTCATCAACGTAGTGCATTCGAAGCCCTCCCACATCCACATAGTGTGGGGCAAAGGGATAATCCAGCAGGCGTTCAAAGCGGTCTTCCGGGGTGCGCAGGTACTCCATGGGGTGTCCTCGTGGGTACAAAATTCCTGTATTGAATAGCAATGGATACGATGTTTCGCCATGTCGTTACAGGTCAAACGACGAAGGCGCAGCGGGAGGTTGAGCCCCGGCCGCCATTTCGCTACTGTGGCCAGCCCTCCCTGTGACCCAGGGGCGCCTTTATCTCGCCCCGGCTTTTGGATATGGAACTATGTGGATCAAGAACCTGATTGTGTATCTGGGCGATGACGCCTTTTCTTTCTCCGTTGGCGAGCTGGACCAGATTCTTGCGGATAACCGCTGCCAGCCTTGCGGCTCGCAGACGCTCAGTACCGAGGGCTTTGTGCCGCCGCTGAAAGGTCAGGACCCGATGGTCTACGCGGTGGAGGGGTTTATCTACTGCACCTACCAGCAGACCACGCGCCTGCTGCCCGGGCCGGTGATCAAGGAGTTGCTGGATGAAAAGGTCGAGCACATTCAGGACGAAGAAGGGCGCAAGGTTGGGCGAAAGGAAAAGGCCGAATTGAAAGAGCAGATTACCTTTGAGTTGATGCCGCGTGCTTTTACCCGTTCCCGCCGTACCAATTTGTTGATCGATACCCAGCGTAAGCGGGTGCTGGTGGATGCCTCGTCTGCAACCCGTGCAGAAGAAGTGGTGGCGTGCCTGCGCAAGGCCATCGGTACTCTGCCTGTCGCTTACCCGGCGCCCAATTCTGCCCCTTACACCAGCTACAGCAACTGGCTGCGCGATACCAGGCTGCTGCCCGAAGGCTTTACCCTGGGCGACCGCTGTGAGTTGAAAGGCACCAAGGATGAAGGGGCGACGGTGAAGTTCACCGCGGTGGATCTGGGGCAGGAAGAAATCCTCGCCCATCTGGAAACCGGGATGGTCGTTACGCGTGTCAATCTGGCCTGGCAGGACAGCCTGGAACTGGATGTGAACGATAAACTGGAAATCAAGCGCATCAAGGCGTTGGATGTCCTGCAGGAAAACATCGACACCCTGGATGCGGATGATGCTGTGGCAGAACTGGAAGCCCGCATTAGCCTGCAGGGAAGTGTGTTACGCGAAGCACTGGACGGTTTGTTCGGTTATTTCGAGGTGAACCCGGCGTAACGGACAACCGGGGCTGTGGCAGGGGCCAGGCTGGGCTGGCCCCTGAATCCTCGTGGCAGGTTAGTCGCTGATGTCCTTGTCGTCTTCCTGATCCTTGTCCAGTTTGACTGGCGAATTCTCGTCACAATCAGGGCTGTGGAGGAAAGTTTCTGTGACATCCAGATAGCCCAGATGTGACAGGGTGCGGCGGCCAAGCAGCACCGGGTAGATCATGTCGGAGCGATCATTCAGGGTGAACTGTTCTTCATAGAGGGTGTCGCCCACACACAGCTTCATCAGTACTACGGGGCGTCGCTCTTCCCCGCCAGCTCCCCGGATTAATACCTTGCGGTAGCGGGGCTTCTCGAAGGTCTTGCTGACAATCTTGCCGGTGGCTTCGTCTTTCACTTTTACCTTGAATCGCACCCAGTTGTCGCCGTCCTTGTCGAAGACCTCCACGTCGGTGGCATGCAGTGAAGAGGTCAGGGCGCCGCTGTCCAGCTTGGTCTTCAGCTCAACCCCCCACGGTTCCAGCGTGGTTTTCTCGACCCAACCGTAAATGTTCTTGGCGCCTTGAGGCTGTTTTGCCATGGCCAGGCCAGATGTACTTAGTAGGGACAGGGCGAGTGCGGTGACGAGACCTTTCTTCATGGAAGCTCCTTGTGATTCCGTGATTCACTCTTTACGACCGGGGCTGGGCCGCAGTGTTCCCCGGCAGGCCGGCTGAGCCAATCGTAGCGGACAGGGTTTAACAGTGTTTTTCACAGGGTACCATCTGGGCATCAAGCGAAAAATGGAATTGCCATGACTGACAAGTTGGCGCCGCCATCCCTGCGGCTGTTACTGGGAGAGAGCCGGGCGATGTTGGCTTATGGGCGTTACCTGCTGCGTGGGATGGGGCATCACCCGCTGCCACGCGGCAACGGCGAGCCAGTGCTGATATTACCGGGGTTTGGGGCTAGCGATGTTAGTACGCGCCCACTTCGAAAAGGGTTGGCGCAGCTGGGCTATACCAGTTATGGCTGGGCGCAGGGCACCAATCTGGGCATGAACGGCAAGCGCAAGTCATTGTTGGTGAGTCAGTTGCAGGCGATCCATGCCCGTCATGGCACGCCGGTGGCGTTGGTGGGCTGGAGCCTGGGCGGCGTGTTTGCCCGTGAGCTGGCCAGGGCGTATCCGGAACAGGTTAGTCAGGTGTTTACCCTCGGCAGTCCGATCAACCGGGATCCTGAAGCCAACAATGTGACGGCCCTGTTCAAGCTGTTCAATCCGAACCGGCAAGACCCGGATCACGATGCCTTCCAGGCACGAATTGCGCCGCCGCCTGTTCCCTGCACAGCGATCTATACGCGCGATGATGGCATTGTCAGCTGGCCTTGCTGTCTGGAGAATGACGGCCCGAATACCGATAACGTGGAAGTGGCAGGGACTCATGTGGGGCTGCCCTGGAACCCCGCGGTGCTGGCGGCCATCGCTGAACGGTTGGCCCGTTACGATAGCGAGAGAGACAAATGATGGAACTGAAGCCCGGCCGTTACCGGCACTTCAAGGGCAATGAATACCAGGTAATTGGTCTGGCCACGCATTCAGAGACCGAAGAGACGGTGGTGGTCTACCGGCCTCTCTACGGGGATGGGGCTCTGTGGGTGCGTCCCCTGGCCATGTTCACCGAAACCGTCGAGCGAGACGGTCAGGTTCAACCCCGCTTTGCCTGGATCGGTGAGTGAAAGGTTGAAACGCGGTCCGGGGCGGACGGCATTCCTGCACTTTTGCTCCCTGAACTTTGAACTTTCAACTCTGGCAGCTGCTACAATGCCCCTTCAACTCCGGAGCTGATTCCCATGTCCACCTTTGCTGATCTGAACCTGCACGAGCGCCTGGTGCGCGCGCTTGACGAACAGGATATTACCGAGCCTACCCCGGTGCAGGCGGCGGCCATTCCCGACGCGTTGGCGGGCCATGATCTGCGGGTGATTGCCCGTACCGGCAGCGGCAAGACGGCCGCCTTCCTGCTGCCCCTGCTGCACGGCCTGCTGCAGCATTCCCGCCCCCGTACCGATACCCGGGCGCTGATCCTGCTGCCCACCCGCGAACTGGCTCAGCAGACCCTCAAGCAAGTGGAGGCGTTGGCCCGTTACACCTTTATCAAGGCGGCGCTGGTGACCGGTGGGGAAGACTTCAAGGTTCAGGCCGCCAGCATGCGCAAGAACCCGGAAATCCTGATCGGCACCCCCGGGCGTCTGATTGAGCATCTGGAAGCCGGCAACCTGTTGCTGGGTGATCTGGAAGTGCTGGTACTGGACGAATCCGACCGCATGCTGGACATGGGCTTCAGTGAAGATGTGCTGCGTTTGGCGGCGGAATGCCGCAGTGAACGGCAGACGCTGCTGTTTTCGGCCACCCGTGGTGGCAATGCCATGGACCGGGTCGTGGAAAGTGTGCTCAAGGAGCCGAAGTTCCTGTTGCTGGACACGGTCCGCGACCTGAATGAATCCATTCAGCAACAGATCATCACCGCCGATGATGTGGCGCACAAAGAACGCCTGGTGCAGTGGCTGCTGGCCCATGAGACCTATGACAAGGCGGTGATTTTCACCAATACCCGTGAGCAGGCCGACCGCCTGGGCGGCGTGCTGCGCGCCACCAGTCACAAGGTGTTTGTGTTGCATGGTGAGAAGGACCAGAAAGAGCGCAAGCTGGCCATGGACCGGCTCAAGGATGGCGGCGTGCGTATCCTGGTGGCCACCGATGTGGCGGCCCGCGGTATTCATGTGGAAGGGCTGGATCTGGTCATTAACTTTGACATGCCACGCAGTGGTGACGAATACGTACACCGCATTGGCCGCACTGGCCGGGTTGGCGGTGAAGGCACGGCCATTTCCCTCATTGCGGCCCATGAGTGGAACCTGATGGCAAGCATTCAGCGTTACCTGCGCCAGCAGTTTGAATTCCGCATTGTGGATGCCCTGAAGGGCAAGTTCATGGGGCCGAAAAAACTCAAGTCCAACGGCAAGGCCGCTGGCAGCAAGAAGAAAAAGATCAAAAAGAAAACCGACGCGAAAAAAACCGGAAAGAAACCGCTGAAGAAAAAGGCCGCCGCCAAGCGACCCGCCAAACGCAGCAGCAAACCTGCCGCACCGGATACCCAGGGCGGTTATGCCACGGTGAAGAAAAAGAAAAACCCGGGGCCGCTGGATTAAAAAATAGAACCGCTTCCACCACGTATCCGCAGTGAGAACGGATGCTTCCTCTGCGAATGCGGTGGCTTGCCTTCCCTGTCGCTTTTTAAAAATCGGTAAAACCCCGCTGGCTTTTCACAGACGGGATAATCAGGCAATGTCATCCTAGTACTTCTCTCAGGGAAAGGAGCGGCCTTTGCCAGCGGACAGGGATGTGTCCCCCGAACCGGGCACCTTGCAATGCCCGGATTGCCATACCGATCTTGCCTTGCCCTCCGGCAAGGGGCGCGGCACGTGGCGTTGTCCCCGTTGCGACTGTCAGCTAAGTGGTGCCTGGCGCCTGAAACCGGATTCCCTTCTGGCCCTGTCTCTGGCCACTGCCTTCCTGTGGGTCCCGGCCCTGACGTTGCCGCTATTGCGTCTTGAAAACCTTGGCCTTGATAACCACGCCAGCCTGCTCGGTTGCATCTTTGCCCTGATGCATGGCCTGTACTTGCCCGCCGGACTGCTGTTGCTGTTTACCTTGTTGATCATGCCGCTGGCGAATCTGGTTGCTGTGAGTCGGCTGCTATGGGCGGCTCGCCAGCACCAGCCGGTGCCGTCGCCACGCTGGATGTGGGTGTATCGGCAGAGTCGGGAATGGGCCATGACGGATATCTTTTTGCTGGGGATTCTGATCTCCATGACCAAACTGGGCGACCTGGCCACGGTGACCCCGGGCGCCGGCATTGTCTGTCTGGGGCTGGCAGTGCTGTTACGGCTGATCGTGGAAACCCTGGCGCAGCCGGAGCAGTTGCAACGCCTGATTGACCAGCGCGCCGGTGAGGTGAGCGATGCCTGATAAGCCGCACGCCAAAGCGTGGTCGTTACTGGTTGCCGCTACTGTGTGGCTGGTGCCCGCCAATCTGTTGCCGATCATGACCGTCACCCAGGGGGGGCGCAGCAAGACCAGTACCATTGCAGAGGGTATCTGGCAGCTCTTTGACGCGGGCATGCCGGGCATCGCCATTATTGTCATGGTGGCCAGCTTGCTGGTGCCGTTGTTCAAGGTGCTGGTGCTGGCGGTGGTTTACTGGCGCGCGCCGACGGAATCGCAGCCCCTGACCAGTACCCGGGCTTACCGGCTGGTGTACTGGGTCGGGCGCTGGTCCATGCTGGATGTGTTTGTGGTCGCGTTGCTGGTGGCGCTGGTGCAATTTGGCAATCTGGCCAATGTGCAACCGGAGCCCGGCATTCTCGCGTTTGGTATTGCGGTGGTGCTGACCATGTTGTCGGCTCATGCCTTTTCGCCCAATCAACTATGGAACAAGGATCATGGAAACAGCTGAAGTGAAACGCTCGCACTGGCCATCGCCTATCTGGCTGGTGCCCCTGTTGAGCCTGATCGTGGCGGCCTGGTTGTTGTACGACCAGTTGTTGCAGCGCGATGTGCAGATTGAGATCAGCTTTGAAAACGGCGCGGGCATCAAGTCGGGGGTCGAGCTGCGTTATCGGGGTGTGCCAGTGGGCAGCGTGGATGAAATCGTACTCAGTGATGACCTGAAAACGGTGAACGTGCATGCCAGCCTGAATCGTGATGCGGAAAAACTGGCACGGGAAAAAAGCAAGTTCTGGATCGTGGAACCGGAGCTGGGCATTGCCGGTGCCCGTAACCTGGATACCCTGGTGTCGGGGAAATACATTGCCGTAGAACCGGGCGAAGGCGAACCGGAAAAGACTTTCAAGGGATTGGAAACCCCGCCTGACCAACAGCCCGATCTGGGACTCAAGATCACCCTGGTTGCCAACCAGCTAGGCTCCCTGAAAAAGGGCCGCCACATTTACTACCGGGATCTGGAAGTGGGTACCATCGGCGAAAGTGAATTGAGCCAGGATGGTCGCTTTGTTGAAATCCAGGCCATCATCAAACCGGAATACAGCAAGCTGGTGCGCACCAACAGCAAGTTCTGGAACAGCTCTGGCCTGACGGTGGATGTGGGCCTGTTCAAGGGAGCGGAAGTGCAGGCGAGCTCTCTGGAAAACCTGCTACGTGGAGGCATCAGCTTCGCCACCCCACCCGAAGCCGGCAACCTGGCCGGGCCCGGCACCCGCTTCGAGCTGCACCGCGAAGCAGAAGACGACTGGCGTGAGTGGGCGCCGATCTTGAAGTGGCAGGGGTGAGGTAGTGAACAGTTAACAGTGAATAGTGAACAGCGCGCGCAGTAGCGCCGTGCAGAACAAATGTATGAGGCCGCGCCCAAATGTTGGACGCGGCCTCATACGTTTAAAATCCTCAAATCGTTCGGCGCGAACTGTTCACTATTCACTGTTAACTGTTCACTGCCCCTCTACTACATCATCTTCGTCACGACCTTCAGCGGGAAGTGGCGCATGGCGATGCCCATGGGGCCCCAGGGCCAGGCGGGGACGGCGGCGTTGAGGGGTTCTTTTTCGATGGCTTTGACCATGGCCTTGCAGCCGGTTTCCGTGTCGACCATGAAAGGCGTGTTTTTGAGTTTTTCGTTGATCTCTGACTTGATGAACCCGGGGAAAATGGTGGTCACTTCAATGGGCGAATCGATCAGCTCTGCCTGCAGGCCTTCCGCCAGCATGGCCACGCCGGCTTTGGTGGCTGCGTAGGTAGTGAGATTTTTCTTCATGCCACGCATGGCGCTCATGGAAGAAATCATCACCAGGTGGCCGCTGTTCTGGGCCCGGAAAATTTCCATGGCGGCTTCGGCCTGGGCCAGGGCCGCCACAAAGTTGGTTTCGGCGGTCTGGCGGTTGGCATAAAAGTAACCGGTGCCCAGCGGCTGGCCCTTGCCCATGCCGGCATTGATGATCACCCGGTCGATGCCGCTCAGTTCCGTGCGGAAGGCGTCAAACACGGCAAACACCTGATCGTAATCATTCACGTCCAGCGGTTTGATCAGCACGCGAATATTCGGGTGTTTGTTTTCCAGTTCCGCTTTCAGGGTTTCCAGCCGATCCATGCGTCGTGCACACAGGGCCAGGTTGCGCCCCATGGCCGCAAAAATTCGCGCCATGCCTTCGCCAAGGCCGGAACTGGCGCCAGTGATCAGAATCGTCTTGCGTGTCGGCATGGTTATCCCCGCGTTTAATGGTTTGCTGCAGGAGCGCCGCAAGCGACGCTCCTACGGAAAGATGTTCTATCGGTACGTGACCTGATCGCTCGGTAGATGCAGGTGCTCGTTCACCGAGACTAGCCGTAGCTTGCCCGCATTCACAAGAATGCGCGTCACACTGGTGTTGATCAAGGTGCGGTTCCAGGTGATCAGGGCCTCGTCGTCCATGTCCAGCAGGTGCTGGATGATGACGCTGATGGCGCCGCCGCTGGTGAAGACCAGCGCGCTTTCGCCACTGCTGAGGCTGTTGCCCAGGCTATAGGTGCTGGCCAGTACACGCTCGCGAAAGGCGGGCCAGGTTTCACTGTAGGCGCTACGGTCGCTGTCGTCGTTACGCTGCCAGCGTCGCAGGGCTTGTTCAAAATGGGCCTGGAAAACCTTCCGCGGATTAGCCTGTTTGCCCAGCCACTCGGTCAGGGCGGCGCGGTCGTTGGCCATGGGCCAGTCCAGCGCCAATAGCTCGGTATGGTTGTACTCATTGAAGCCGGTGTCGGTGTGCCACTCGGCGGGGAGCCCGAGTTCGCCGAGGGCGGCCTCTGCGGTTTCCCGGTGGCGGCGCATGGTGCCGCAGATCGGGCGGGCAACGCCGAGATCCTGGTTTTGCAGGGCGCGGCCGAGAATACGGCTTTGCTCCCAACCCGGTTCGGAGAGCTGATCGTAGTCTTCCTTGCCGAAGCTGGCCTGACCATGACGAATCAGGTAGATCACTGGCATCAGGCGTTCTCCGCCTTTTCCAGTTTGCGGCGCAACCCTTCGGCACCTTTGAGCATCATGCGGTTGAAGATGGCAGGGACAAAACGCTTAAAGAAGTAGGCGCGCCGCCCGCTTTTGTGTGGCAGCAGGAAGAACTGTTGGTTTGCCACGGCCTGCTTGATCATATTGGCGATCTGGTCGGCGGTCAGCTCATTGCTGGCCAGCAGTTTGTCCACGGTTTCGATCATGCCTGGCTCGGGGCTGCGCATGGATTCGTGCAGGTTGGTGCGGAAGAAGCCGGGGCACACCACCGTGGTGTGGATACCAAAAGGGGCCAGTTCGAAGCGCAGGGTTTCCGACAGGGAAATAACTCCAGCCTTGGTCACGTTATAACTGCCCATCACCGGTGCGTTGAGGAGTCCCGCCAGCGACGCAATATTGACGATATGGCCATGGCCCTGGCGTTTCATCATCGGCACGAACACCTTGCAACCCCGGACTACGCCCTTCACGTTGATATCAAAGATCCAGTCCCAGTCCGCCATGTCGCCACGGTCGATACGGGCCGCGCCTGCCACCCCGGCATTGTTTACCAGCACATCCAGGCCTCCCCATTGCTGCTCGAGCCACTCGCGGGCGTTATTGAGGCTGGCGGTGTCACGCACGTCCACATACTGGAAGGCCAGTTCACCGGGCAGGTCTTTCAATGCGGCCAGGGTTTCGGCAGCGCGCTCTTCGTTCACGTCACCGATCAGTACCCGGGCACCCTCGCGCAACCAGGCTTCGGCCATGGCGCGACCCAGTCCGGAGGCGCCACCGGTGATGAAAATGCGTTGGGAAGTCTGGCTCATGGGGTGTCCTGCTGTGGTGGTTTCGGTCATCGTGCGTGCGTAAGACGACAGCATGGTGGCGTCGTGCAGCTATTCATTGACCGATGCTAGAGAGCGGGCTTCAATAAATCCAATGAATCCTCAAAATGAAACCTGATAAATCCTATGCATGTTTCGCGCTTTGATCTGAATCTGTTTGTGGTGTTCGACGCCATCTATACCGAGGGCTCCCTGACCCGTGCGGCCAAGGTGCTCAACCTGACCCAGCCTGCGGTCAGCCACGCGCTGGGACGGCTGCGCGAGCGCCTGGGAGACCCGTTGTTTGTGCGCCAGGGGAGCCGCATGGTGCCCACCGCCCGGGCCCGGGCGATGGTGAGCCCGGTACGGCACGCGCTGGGCGGGTTTCAGCGTTGCCTCAGTGATGAAGGCGGGTTCGATGCCTCCGACGCCGAGCGGACTTTTGTGCTTGGCCTGCGGGATGGCCTGGAGGGCTGCCTGCTACCGCCGCTGATGGCGCAGTTGATGGAAGAGGCTCCGGGGATTCGCTTGCAGTCGTTGACTATCCGGCGGCGGCAGATGCCCACGGAGCTGGCCAGCGGACGACTGGATCTGGCCTGTGATGTGATGCTGGCCTTGCCGGAGACCATTGAGCATGTGCCGGTCCTGTCCGGCCCCATGGTGGTGATGATGCGGGAGGGGCATCCTCTGGCGGCAGGCATGGACCTGCCGGCCTACCTGGCCGCTCAGCATGTGCTGGTCTCGTCCCGGCGGGAAGGGCCGGGGCTGGAAGATTTCGGTCTTGCCCGGCAGGGCTACCGCCGCCATATCCGGTTACGTTGCCAGCACTATCAGGCCGCGATTTCCACGGTGCAGAATACGGACTTGCTGCTGACCCTGCCCGCGACGCTGGCAGGGCGTTTGTCCCGTGAGAGGATGGTACTGCAGCCGTTCCCTGCGGACCTTGCGGACCTGGAAATGCATCTGTACTGGCATCGTGACCAGGCAGGCGATCCCGCGCATCGCTGGTTACGGCAGAAGGTGCTGGCATTGCTGGAAGAGCAACAGGGCCAGTTGATGCTCAATAATGAAAGAACCTGACCGCGAGTTTCCTGGTTATGCCGCGCAGGAAAGCGAGTCAGCAATCTTGATGCAGCAGCGGCTGGTGAAGTCAGCCTTGATTGTTCATCAGAATCTTGCCTTTCCAGTGGGCGTTTTCCTCCACACGGATATCCTGCGCGGCTACCGTTTCGCCGCAATGGCGACAGTGCAGCTGGGCCTGAAGCGTGTGCTCACATTGTTTATGAATGCGGGTAAGGGGGGCGCCGTGGTCGTCCGCCAGATACTGGTCTCCCCACTGTGCCAGATGCACGATCACCGGGTAGAGATCTCTTCCCATTGAGGTAAGACGGTATTCGTGGCGAACCGGACGTTGCTGGTAGGCAACCTTGTCGAGGATGCCGCCTTCAGTGAGTTTGCGCAGACGGTCGCTGAGCACATGGCGGGTCACCCCCAGCCGTTGCTGAAAATCATCAAAACGGCGCACGCCAAGAAAACAGTCGCGCAGCACCAGCAGTGTCCAGTTGTCGCCGATGATGGCCAGGCTGCGGGCCACGGAGCAGGGCTGTTGGTCGATGTCTTGCCAGCGCATGTGGGCTCTCCGAAAAGGTGTCCCCACATCATACCTGTTTGACAGGTTCCAAAAAAGAACTCACCATGGGTTCTAAATTGGAACTAACTGAGGACTGCCCGGGAGGAGCCATGAGTCAGAAAGAGACAGCGCCGGCCATGCTGGTGATTGGTGCCGGTGATGCCACCGGCGGCGCCATCGCCAAACGTTTCGCCCGGGAAGGGTATCGGGTCTGTGTCGCTCGCCGCACCAAGGAGGCCCTGGCTGAGTTGGTGGCAGAGATCGAGGGTGATGGCGGCTGGGTACGCGCTTTTGGCTGTGATGCCCGCGATGAAGAGCAGATGGTAGCCTTGTTCGATACCATTGAATCGGAAGTGGGGCCACTGGAGGCGGTGGTTTTCAATATCGGTGCCAATGTTTTCTTCCCGATCCGGGAAACGACGGCTCGGGTGTATCGCAAAGTCTGGGAGATGGCGGCATTTGCCGGTTTCCTGACTGGTCGGGAGGCGGCCCGAGTGATGGTGCCGCGCCAGCGGGGGACCATTATTCTCACGGGAGCCACGGCCTCTTTGCGCGGAGGCAAGGGGTTTTCTGCCTTCGCCGGGGCCAAGTTTGCGTTGCGAGCGTTGGCCCAGAGCATGGCAAGGGAGTTGGGGCCGGAAGGCATCCATGTCATTCACCCGGTGATCGATGGTGCCATCGATACCGCGTTTATCCGCGACAACTTCCCGGCCATGTACGCGAAAAAAGCGCAGGACGGTATTCTCAATCCGGAACACATTGCCGAAACCTACTGGATGCTGCATCAACAGCCGCGTGACGCCTGGACCCACGAGATCGATCTGCGTCCGTGGATGGAGACGTTTTGAGTAACACGCAACACCAAAATCCTGCCGTAGGAGCGTCGCTCGCGGCGCGATTCCTGACGTTGGGTTATCGCGCCGCGAGCGGCGCTCCTGCGGACATTCCTGAAAGGACAATATCATGACTCAAAAAATTGAATTTCTGTTTGATGTGGGTAGCCCTACGGCGTACCTGGCCTGGAGCCAGCTTCCGGCCATTGCCGAGCGAACCGGGGCGCAACTGGAACTCAAGCCGATCCTGCTGGGAGGCGTGTTCAAGGCCACCGGCAATGCGCCTCCCGGCGCCGTCCCCGCCAAGGGCATGTACATGATGCGCGATCTGGCTCGCTACGCGAGCCGTTACCAGGTGCCATTGACCATGAACACGCACTTCCCGGTGAACACCATTACTCCCATGCGCGTCATCACTGCTGCTCTGGGTACAGAGCAGGAGCAGCACATGGTGGATGTCATGTTTAACGCCATGTGGAAAGCGCCGTGTAAATTGTCGGAAGTGGACGAGATGACGCGCGTGCTGACGGAGGCGGGGCTGGACGCAGAAGATTGGTTGGCCCGTGCCAGCGATGAGACTGTCAAAGAGCAGCTCAAAGCCAATACCGAAGCTGCGGTAAAGCGCGGTGTGTTTGGCGCGCCGACGATGTTTGTGGGCAATGAAATGTTCTTTGGGCAGGATAGATTGGATTTTGTCGAAGACGCCCTCAAAGGCAGTGAATAACGACAATCAAAAAACGAAGTAGATCAAAGTGAAAAAGGCCATATCCGGCGACGGGTGTGGCCTTTTTTGTTTATATCAATTTTTCTTCCAGTCACGAAAAAAGTTGTTTTGTCGAGATTGTCCATCACAATCAGGAACAGGGTTCTGTAATCAGTGATGGGGATTGGATATGAAAATAGCGGGATTGCTGGCTGCGATGCTCGTTAGTTGGCCGCTTGTCGCTGCGGCGCAGCCTGTTGGTGCGCCCACTATCGAGCATGTGCCTGAGGATCTGGCGGATGAAGTGAAAAGCCGTGGCATCCTTGGCCAAGATGATCGCAGAAGCACCCGTGAGGTGCCTTATTACCTGAAAAAATATACCCGCCGGGTGGGGGAGCTCATTACCTATAACCATCTGGAGTCGGGTGAAACTGCAAAAACGACCTGTACCGGCTCGCTGATCCAGAAGAACTATATTGTGACAGCGGCGCATTGCGCATTCGACAGTCAAGGCAAGCTTCACGAGAACCAGTTCTTCTATCCTGGTATTCAGGAAGGCAGGGTTAACTACGACAAGTACCGGGTTGCTCGGGTCTTTCTGCCCGCCAGCTATACCCATGATGCGAACGAGGATACGGGCAGGGATATAGCAATCATGGAATTGGAGCCGGCAGATAACGGGCGGCATGCCGGGCAGGTTGCAGGTTGGTTCGGCTTTTGGGGGCGTGCCGATTTCCCGGATGGAGAGGTGTCTACCATCGGCTACCCTGGTGACAAGCAGGATGGGCATCAATACTTTCAGGAAGGTTGTCAGGCGGTAAATCGTAACCCTTACAATCACAACGATCTGTGGATTGACTGCGATGTATTTCAAGGGCAAAGCGGGAGCCCCGTACTGATTTACTCCGGGGAGTATGACACGTTCCATGTGCAGGCTGTGATTCAGAGTGAATCTGCCAAAATGAATTTTGGGTCCCGAATCTCACCGGAAAGGGCAAAAATCTTTCGCTATATCACGAAAGGCGAATTCGCGTCGGCGGCCTATCAATCTGAAGGAATTGTCGAGCCCTGGATTCAGATGGATTATGTCAATCAAAATAAGATCTATGTCTACGCTCGAAACGAGTGCAGCGATGAAGATCTTTACATCGCCTACAATTATAAAACCCATGCAGGAGATTGGCGTGCAGGAGGTTTCATGTTATTGAAACCCAAGCATGAAATGCCGGTATTTGATACCGGAAACGGGGTTTATTACCTTTCTGCCCGTAATCCAGAAGGCAAGGTGTTTACGCGAAAAGATATGAACAAGTACTTGTCAAAATATGACATGAACGTGGGGATGCAGAAGTACAGCGTAGACAAGTTCGGAACCTTTACTTACGGATTTGGCTGTCGATAGTTTACGAGCAGGCAGAAAAGCCGCCATCAGTGAATGGAGAAAGATCTTCCCTTGTGCATGCCAGGTTCCCGGTGCTTGGTATGCCTGAACGAAAATGCCCTTGCTTCCAGCGAAGACAAGGGCATTCTTTTTTGTAGCTTGTAGCTTGTAGCTTGTAGCAGTTAGCGGTTAATCGCGGCCTGCATGAACGGCGGCAGCACCAGCGCGCCCTTGTGAATGGCGGCAGAGTAGTACCGGGTGTCGAAGCCTTTGTCTGAGGCATCCGTTTCGCGGAATTCGCCCACTTGCGTGTTCTTGCCCGCCATCGTGCAGCTCCACCAGCCACTGGGGTAAACCGGCTGCGGGAAGGGTAGCGTCTGGGTGCTGGTGAAACCCGCTTCGCGCATGTTGGCGTGAAGATCCTTGATGATGGTGTCGCTGTGCAGCAGCGGGGATTCCGATTGCTGCACAATGATGCCGCCCTCGGCCAGCACACGGTGACAATCGCGGAAGAAATCGGCCTTGAACAACCCTTCCGCCGGGCCTACCGGGTCGGTGGAATCAACGATGATCACGTCCACGCTGCCATCTGCGCAGTTGCGCATGTATTGCACGCCATCTTCAAACAGCAGTTCCGCCCGTGGGTCGTCGTTGGACTCGCACAGTTCCGGGAAATACTTCTCCGAGTAGCGGGTGACCATCTCGTCAATATCGATCTGGGTGGCTTTTTCTACGCCGGGATGACGCAGCACTTCGCGCAGGGTGCCGCAGTCGCCACCACCGATGATGACGACCCGTTTGGGATTGGCGTGGCTGAACAGCACCGGGTGCGACATCATCTCGTGGTAAAGGAAGTTGTCACGGGTGGTGAGCATGGTGGCGCCATCGATGGTCATCAGGTAACCGAAGCTGTCGGTTTCCCACATTTCGATGTGCTGATACTCGGTCTGCACTTCTTCCAGCTTCTGCTTCAAGCGCAGGCCGAAAGCGGTGCCAGCGGTGTCAAAGTGCTCGTAAAACCAGTTGTTTTGGGTGCTGCTCATGGGCCTTTCCAGTGGGTGGGAGCCAGTGGGCTCCCGAGGTGGACAATAGTCGCGATTGTAAGACCTGTGGCCCCCCTGTCAAAGCCTGATTCCTTGCCCCAAAAAGGGATGCGACAAGCGGTGGCAGGCAGGCATAATGGCGACAGTTTTCCCCTTTGCGGTGGCCGGTGACGGCCTCGCCCGTTTCAGGACAGGTAATGACCGATTCAAGCTCCATTCCCGCCAGTGAGATCTACAACGTGGATCGCTGGGGCGACAGTTACTTCCGTATCGATGAGCATGGCGAGCTGTGTGTTCGTCCCAATGGTGAGCAGGGTGGCCAGGCGACGCTGGAAGCCGTGTTGCAGGCCTGTCGTGAGGCGGGGCTGCGGGCGCCGGTGCTGGCGCGCTTTTCCGGCATTCTGCGCCAACGGGTCAAACTGTTGGCAGGGGCCTTCCGTGAGGCTATCGATGGCCATCGCTACGACGGGCAATACACCCCGGTCTATCCGATCAAGGTGAACCAGCAGCGCCGGGTAGTGCACGAAATCATTCGGGCTCGCGAAGAGGGCGAGCGTATCGGGCTCGAGGCAGGCTCCAAGCCAGAACTGCTGGCGGTACTGGCGTTGTCCAATCCGGGCGACACGATCGTCTGTAATGGTTACAAGGATGCCGAATACCTGCGTCTGGCGTTGATGGGCGAAAAGCTGGGCTTCCACGTGAATATCGTGGTGGAAAAGATGTCCGAGCTGCCTGCGCTGCTTCGTATTGCCGATGAGCTGGGTGTGGCCCCGCGGATTGGTCTGCGGGTGCGGTTGATGAGCATCAGCAAGGGCAACTGGCAGAACACCGGGGGCGAGAAGTCCAAGTTTGGCTTGAGTGCCCCGCAGCTGATGAGTGCGCTGGCGCACTGCCGTGAGGCGGGTCGACTCGACTGTGTGAAACTGCTGCATTTCCATCTGGGTTCCCAGGTGGCGAATATCCAGGATATCAAGGCAGGTATGCGTGAGGCGGCCCGGTATTACACCGAAATGCGTGCGCTGGGCGCGCAGGTGGAGACCGTGGATGTGGGCGGCGGTCTGGGTGTGGACTATGAAGGCACCCACTCACGTTCCTACTGTTCAATGAACTATGGTGTGGCGGATTATGCCCGTCATATCGTCCAGACCCTGCAGCAGCAATGTCAGCAACATGGCGTTCCTGAGCCGCACATCATTTCCGAGTCCGGGCGCGCACTGACGGCGCACCATGCGGTATTGCTGGTGAACATTACCGACCAGGAAGCCCAGAAGCCGGTCGCGGTCACCTTGCAGCCAGGCGACGAATCTATCCCGGAGCTGCAACAGCTGTGGGATCTTCAGGTTGCCCTGCAGGGTGAGGCCGGGAATTTGCTGGAGCGGTTTTCCGAAGTGGTGGGAGCCTGGCAGGATATCCACCAGCGCTACATCGCCGGCGATTTGGGGCTGGATGCCCGCGCCCGGGGGGAGCAGCTGTATGTGAACGGCTTGCTGGCCCTGCGCAGCCGCCTGAATCCGTTGCGCAAACAGCAACGGGAGCTGCTGGATAACCTTAACGAAACACTGGCGGACAAGCTGTTTGTGAACTTTTCAGTGTTCCAGTCGGTGCCTGATGTGTGGGGCATCAATCAGGTGTTCCCGGTACTGCCATTGTCCGGGTTGAATCAGCCGGTGACGCGTCGTGCCGTGTTGCAGGACATTACCTGTGATTCCGACGGGCGTATTGACCAGTTCGTGGACGGCGAAGGGGTGGAGTCATCCTTGCCGTTGCCCGCTGAGATTAACGGTCACCTCGGCATTTTCATGGTAGGGGCGTATCAGGAAATCCTTGGCGACATGCACAACCTGTTTGGAGATACCGATTCGGTGGATGTGGATGTCACCGATGCCGGCGAGATTGTTCTCGATCATGCCATACAGGGCGATACCGTCAGTTCGGTGCTGCGCTACGTGAACTATGACCCGGACCGTTTGCTTGAGTCGCTGGAGCAACACTGCCGCCAGGCCCATCTCAGCGATGATGAGCAAGAGGGATTCATCGAACTGGTACGGGATGGTCTGGCAGGGTATACCTATCTTGAGTAACGAAAAGCGAGGCGTATCGACAAAGGTCATATAAACCGTCCATACGTCAGATTTTTGATTTTCCAGCCAGCAAGGAGAGCGCCATGCGTTATGAACTCTGTGCCAGCCAGGAGATCCCCGAAGGCCAGAGCAAGGCAATGAAAGCCGGGGAAACCAAACTGGTGGTATACCACTTGAGTGATGGCTTTTATGCCACCCAGGCCCGTTGCCCCCATGTCTTTGCTTCGTTAGGCAAAGGCAAGATTCTCAAGGATAAATGTGTGCAATGCCCGCTGCACCGGGCGGAGTTTGATATCCGTACGGGAGAGGTGGTGAAGTGGGCAAACTTTCCGCCGGGGGTGCAGATGCTGAATGTGGTGCGTGGCGAAAAACCCCTGGATACTTGGCCCGTGTCAGAAGAAAACGGCCAGCTTTACGTGGAGATTTGATGGCCCTCAGCAAGGAAGAGCAACAGCGAGCAGCACTGGAGCGGCTGGAGAAATTCAGCCGCTTCACCGACAGCAGTATTGGCATTCCGTTTACCCGGTTCCGTTTCGGAGCCGAAGCCCTGATTGGCCTGATCCCGGGCATTGGTGATGCGGCGGGTCTGGCGCTGGCCAGTTATGTGCTGCTGGAAGCGCAACGCGCCGGCGCCAGCAAGGCCGTGAAGCTGCGTATGTTGAGAAACATGCTGATCGATTTTCTCGGGGGCCTGCTGCCAGTAGTCGGGGATGCCTTCGATGCGATCTATAAGGCCAACACCCGAAACACCGAGTTGCTGCGAAACTATCTGGAAAAACAACTGGAAGTCGAACCGCCCCCCAAACCCTTCCCCTGGTGGACTCTCATCTGGTTATCCGTACTGTTTGCGATTCTGACCGGCGGGTTGACGTTGATTCTTTAATGCGGTTTTCGCTGTTAACTGTTCACTAGATCTTCTAGTGCATCGCCTGACTCAGCCGGGAAAGGTAATGCTGAAAGTGTGTTTTCAGTGGCTCATTAAGGGCGTCGCTTTGTGTTAGCCGTTCCTGTAACCAGCTGCCCTGATGGTCGTTGTGGTGCCACTGCTGGTAGCAGAATACCTGTAGCACGAACTGTTGCAGGAAGGCGGGTTTTTCCAGGTCGGTTTCGTTGGCCAGGGCAATGCGGGGATACAGTTCGTGCAGCTTTCGGGCGAAGGCGCCGGAGCCGATACCATTATCGTTGCCGTATTCGTCATGCAATGGTGTGGTGAGATGGCCGCAACTGGGTGAGCGGGCTTTGAGAATAAAACCGCACAGCGGCTCGCCCAGGGTGCTGGCAACGTCCTCCAGCGCGTCGGTAAAATCCCGTGAGGGATCGTCAACGGCCTTGACCCGTTGGCCCTGTTCGGTCTGAACCACCTGGATGGGGGCACGCGGAATGCCCAGCCCGATACTCACTTCCGGGCAGGTTTCCCGAAAACGCAACAGCGGTGCGAGCTGGTGCATGACGATGCCGTTGCGTTTGTGGTCGCCGTCGTAGCGGACGTTCTGCCCGGTGAGACAGGCGCTGACACCAATCACCGGTTTCTGCCATTCCTGCTGTGGCAAGACGATCCCCACTTGTTGCAGCAGATCCGTTAGCATGGGCCTTCTCCTTTTTCTCCGCTGAAGGACTTTGATCATGCAAGGCGTCTTTCTCGATACGGAAACCGTTAACCCCGAGCAACTGGACTTCTCTGCGCTAGAGGCATTGATGTCCTGGACCTTCCATCCTTTCACTGCGCCTGCGGAGCGCATTGCGCGTTTGCAGGGGGCCGAGGTCGTCATCACCAACAAGGTGGTGCTCGATGCTGACACCCTGGCGGCCTGTCCGTCCCTCAAGCTTATCTGCATTTGTGCCACGGGTACCAATAATGTGGATCTACCGGCGGCGAAAGCCCAGGGCATTACCGTGTGCAACGTGAGCGGCTATGCGCGGGCGTCTGTGGCGCAGCATAGCCTGATGTTGATGTTGACCCTTGCCACCCACTGCGTGCAGTACGATGCGGCGGTGAAACGGGGTGAATGGAGTGCCGCACGGCAGTTTTGCCTGCTGGATTACCCGATCATGGAGCTGGCAGGTAAAACTCTGGGGATCATTGGTTTCGGAGATCTGGGCCGGGAAACGGCTCGGCTGGCGGAGGCCTTCGGTATGGAGATTGCCGTGGCGCAATCATTCAGCGGAGCGAGCCATGAGGGGCGCCTGCCGCTCAACGAGCTGCTGCCCCGGGCCGATGTGCTGAGCCTGCACTGTCCGCTGACGGCACAGACCGAGAAGCTGGTGAATGCGGCGTTTCTGGCGCAGATGAAAGCAGGGGCGCTGCTGATCAATACCGCCCGCGGTGGCCTGATTGATGAATCGGCCCTGGCGGACGCCCTGCGCTCGGGGCATCTGGGCGGTGCCGGGCTGGATGTGCTGAGCAGCGAACCCCCTTCCCGTGATCATGTGCTGCTGGCTGACGATATCCCCAACCTGATCCTTACCCCGCACAACGCGTGGGGCACCCGGGAGTGTCGCCAGCGATTGCTGGATGGCGTTGTCAGCAATATCAGTAGCTGGCAGGCGGGCGCGCCTGCCAACGTGGTGAATTGAGGGGGGCGGCTTACCCCTTCTTCTTTAGCCGGCTGGCCAGCAGTTTGTCCATGCCCCTGAACAGCGGTTGCGGCAGGTTGGTGATCGGCCCGGGCGCGGCGGCGAGCAGTACGCTGCCGAGCTTGCCCATGGGGCGGGCGATACGGGACGGTCGTTTCTCGCAGGCTTCCACGATCCAGCCTGCGGCCTTCTGCACGTGCATCATGGGCATGTATTTATAGATGGCCGTCCGCGATGACATGGGGGTGCGAACCATGGGGAAATACACCACCGTCGTGGTGATCCCCTGATGGCCCATCTCCGCCTGCAGGGAGCGGGTGAAGGACTCCAGCGCGCTCTTGCTGGCCAGGTAGGCCGAGAACAGCGGGATGGGAATCTGGGTGGAGAGGCTGGAAATGTTCACCACATGCCCGTGCCCCTGCTCCAGAAAACGGGGCAGCAGTTTCAGCGTCATGGCCACGGCGCCGATATAGTTCAGCTGTACGGTGCGTTGAAAGTCGTGCAGGCGATCCAGTGACTGTTCAATGGGGCGGCGGATTGAGTGAGCGGCATTGTTCACCAGCGCATGAATGTCCTGCTGCTCACGCAGAATCTGGTCGGCACAGGCTTCAATCGCTTCGCTGCTGCTGAGATCACAGGGGTAGATGGCACAGTAGGCGCCTTCTTCCTCTACGCGCTGCTGGACTTCGCGCAGCTGTTCTTCCCGGCGAGCAACAAGACACAGTCTGGCGCCGCGACGGGCCATCAAAACGGCTGCCTCGGCGCCAATGCCGCTGGAGGAACCGGTTAGAACAATGGTCTGGCCTTTGAGTTTCATGGGTTACTCTGATGTGTTGGCGATGATGGATTGGCCCCGTTGCCCGTGTTTTTAACGGGAAATAAGCTCTAGTGTTGTCAGTCCAGACAGCATGCAGTCAGGTTGACAGGGCAATCATGAATATTCTTATCCTCGGCGCCGGCGCCGTTGGTCTAGTGTACGGGCAATGTTTTGCGCGGGCAGGTCATCGTGTGACGTTTTTCATCAAGCCTCATCATCGTAAGGCGCTTGAAGAGGGAGTCATAATGATCCGCAAGCGTCGTCTTGGTGGTGACAAGACGACAAGGTTTGCTGAGTTTTCGCTGATGTCTGAATGGGAAGAGGTGGCAGAATCGACCTGGGATCAGGTGTGGTTGGCCATCCCCTCCGATGCCCTTCGCGACTTGCCGTTGGCACACATTCGCGATGCCATCGGTGGGGCTTCCCTGGTGATGCTGCAGCCCAGTGAAACTGACTACCTCACACTGCGGAAGTATTGGGCTGCTGAACAGATCGTCAAAGGGATGATCAACATGATCAGCTATTATCCGCCCTTGCCGGGGGAGAGCGAGCCAGAACTGCGCGGAGGGATCGATGTCGCCTATTATTTGCCCCCCTCTGCCACCCCTTTATCGGGTGATCGTGCGCGTGTGGCGGTGTCGGTTTCGTTGTTGAAGGGCGGAGGGCTGGCAGCAAAGCACGTGGGGGATGCTGTCGCAACATCACGCCTGCCGAATGCCTTGCTCATGACATTCTTGTGTGCCCTGGAGTTGAGTGATTGGGAATTCTCCCGTCTGAGGCGCGACAAGCCTTTATTGACAGAGCTGGTTCAGGCCCAGAAAAGCCTGCTTGTGCATCTTGCTGACCCGTCACAGGCTCAAGATGTCACTACCGGGCGGGCGATGCGAAGCAGTGCTCGCTTGTTATCCGTTTGGGGGTATCGCGTCTTGCTCGGGGTGGCGCCTTACGCACTTCCGTTTTCGCTGGAAGCGTATTTGAAGACCCATTTCATGAAAGTGCGGGTCCAAACCGGTCTGTACATGAAAGATTACTGTCAGCAGTGCGATGCACCTGCACTGAAAAACCTATATCAACGTTGTTTTGGCCAGAGGGCGGGCTGAGCGTCCGCAAAGGCGGGAAAACGGTATGTGGATTCAACGAACGCTGACCCTGTCGGCTCGGCCCCGGGGATGCCATCTGGTTACCCGAGAGGTACTGGAGCGATTGCCAGAGTTGGTCAATCTGGAGGTCGGGGTGCTCCATCTTTTCATCCAGCACACCTCGGCGTCATTGGCCATTAATGAAAATGCGGACCCGGATGTCCGCGATGATCTGGAGCGCCACCTGAACGTGATGGTGCCCGAAAATGCGCCTTACTATGCTCACACCCTGGAAGGGCCGGACGACATGCCAGCACATATCAAGAGCGTGCTGATCGGGCCGTCTCTCAGTGTGCCGATCAGCCGTGGTCGACTGGCGTTGGGAACATGGCAGGGCATTTATCTGTGTGAACACCGTGACCAGGGTGGAGGCCGCAGGCTAGTGGCGACGGTTCAGGGGGAATAAAGGGAAGCGCAGTTTCGCGCTGTGAGTTTTGAGTTGCGAAAATCAAAGGGAAAACCACCGCGCCTGTGAAGGGGGGTGGTTTTGCTCTTCGAAACCCGAAACTCCTTTCGCGTTGTGTTACTGCGATATCCATTGCAGGAACTCGCGGCGTTCTTCCGGGGTTGCCTGATTCCATTGGGCCTTCAGGGTATCCAGGTAGGTTGCCTGAGCTGCCTGAGCCGCAGGGGCTGCGGCTGCTGCACCAGTGGCCAGGGGGGCGACGCTGTTGGTGGTGGGCGTCGTGACTTCTTCACCCGTGATAGGCGCCATGAAGCCTCGCTTCAGCACCAGCTTGCTTTTTTCGGCCGCTACTTTCTGTCCGCTGGCGGGGTTTTCTGCCCAGCCGTGAAAGTTGTCTTCCATGGCGCGGGCCGCTTCTACATCCTGTGGTTTGTCGAATCCGAGAACCCATATCTCACCGGGTTTTCCATCGACCACAAAGTTTGCCGGGTTGGTTTTGACGATTTCGTGATTGTCTGCGTCCAGCTGCCAGAGCTCCTTGTAGTAGGCAAGAATCTCGTAGCGACCTGGAGCTACCTTCAGGTCTTTGTACTCAGTAGAAAAGAAGGTGTTGACGCCTTCTACCTCTTCACCGTTGATCGTAAAGACTTCCAGTTCGCTGGGAACACGAACCGTGACAATGCTGCTGTCGGAGCGGGCAGGGCCATCATAGAGTTGGACGACCGGACTGCGGGCGCAGGCAGACAGGAACAGACTGACAAGGGTGAAAGTGGCAATGCGCAACAACATGGTTTCTCCTGGGTAGCAGGGCCCGCCAGTCTGGCGGGCAAAGATGGCAAAGGGGTGACAGAGATGAATCAGAAACCCCAGCTTTCAATTCGGGCCGGCGCCCTGTCCTGGTTCAGGGCGGTGAGTCCTCTGGCGCAACGGATAATCCACCAGAGAGTGGCAAAGGCCATGACCAGCCAGCCCACAAAGGCCAGGGTGGTGATGCCGGCGATAACAACATAGAGCAGTCCGATCCAGAACGTTCGGTACTGGAAACGAAAATGTTCGCGCAAAGGCGGCGGAGTGTCACCGGCATTCAGGTGTGCCAGTATCGCGCCGGCAACGGCTGTGAGGCCGCCGGTGATCAGGCCTGCCAGGTGAAGAACATAGATGATGCGGACCAGGCTGGTTTTGCTGTCAGGTGTCATCAGTGGGTCTCTTTGATGGACGCTTTCGCTGGATCATGGCCGTTACAGGTGTTGACGCAGGCGTCCATGGTGTCGAACGGCACGCTGCCCTGGCAACCGCCCCAGATAAAGGTCTGGCAGGCGCCGGTATTGGCATCATAGTAGTAACGGGGGATCGAGGCCCTGCAGATGCCTGATTCCGGCGGTTGAAAGCAGCTGTCCGGTAGCGTGCCAGACCCCGGTTTGTTCCCGGACTCGCACCCTGTCATCCCGGCAAGCGCGAGAATGAGGGGAATCATCAGGTATCGCATGGCTGTCGTTCCTTGATGAATAGGGCGCTCTCGAGGATACGGCGAGAACGCATTCGCCTGACCGCTACTTTACCGGAGTCTTGGTCTGGCGGTAACCGGTTCATGTTATCCGCCGTCATTGTCCTCTATGCTGGAGTTTGCAGTCTTTCTGATCGTGACGGGGGTTTGGGGTGAAAGGAATAGCGGCAAGTGTGGGTTTGGCTGGGATATTGATGGCAGGACATGGCTTGGCCGGGGAAACCCAGTACATGTTTCTGCAAGCGGGCAAGCTGCAGCTGAGCGACGCTGACAGCACCGTAATTGCCAATGGCGCTACCCTGGAAGGGGACTACGATGACCTGCCTTTCTTTACCGGAGGAGTGCAGAAAATTCTGGGGGGCTCGGACCGTTTTCGTTATGGCTATGAAGGCGGGGCGTTGATCAGCTGGCAAAATGATTCGGTGAGCTATTCCGGGGTGGTGGATGGTGGGGCTACGGTGAATATCAAGGTTGAAAATGAGATGTTCCTGTTTGGCACCATGCTGGGTGGGTATGGCGATATCAATATCCGTGACCGTGCCCGTTTGTTCCTGTCGGGCGGCCCCATGCTGCTGCTCGCGTCTCTTAAGCAGGATCAGGAAGAGCCCTATCCCCAGCCGCTTTCCTCAACCGTGGTGGTGAGGGGAGACGACCGGGATTTCAGCTTCGGCTATGGTGCCTACGCGTCACTGGGGCTGATTTTTTCGGTGGGTAGTACGTCCGAGTTTGGCGTGGTGGTGCGCGAGCAGGCCGTGGAAATGGATTTTAATGATGCGATCGCGGAGTTCCCCTATGACGGTACCCAGTACATGATCAGCTTTGGGTATCGGATGTAGGGTGAGAGATGAACTTTGACGGGCAAGTTACTAGCTACAACGCGGGAAGGTTATTCAGAGGCTCCTTTGTCCTGCAACGTTAGAGGCCGCGCTCAAGTCCTGGGCAGGGCCTCATTGCTTTCAGAACCTGTCAAACTCTGTCGCGTTGCAGTTGGTCGCTTGAAGTTTGCGCTTTCCTTAATCCGGCCGCATGTGCTTCTGGTCGCGGGGCAGGGTGTCGTTTTTCAGACGGATCACCGTTTTCTGCAGGAGCAGATTGTTGGGCAGGGTGTAGCGGTGACCAAGCTCGTCCTGCACGGTGATAAAGATCAGACCCATGTGTCGAATCTGCCCTGTCACGGTATTGTCCCCGTCCAGCAGGCGGATGCGATCACCTACCCGGTAAGGGGCACTGAAGAACAGGATGATGGCCGCGGTGGCGTTGCTGAGCATGGACCAGCTGGCGAACAAGGCGACACCCAGCAGGGCCATCAATGAGGTTGCGAAAACCATCAGGCCATCGCCTTTCAGCCCCCACAGCACACCGATAGCGATCAGGCTGATGACCAGGCTGGCACTGTTGATAACCACGGCGGTCTGAAAAATGCGGGCCCGGGTGTAGTTACGACGCCGGCCCAATCGTTTGGTGATTCCGCGCAGCAGGATGGACAGCGCCCACCCCAGCAGGGCAATCACCACGGTGAGCCCCCACTTCATGATGATGGATTCCATAGCTAACCGTGTTTACCTGAGACAAAGGGGTTGTTGGCACGCTCGTGGCCAATGGTCGACATGGGGCCATGGCCGGGAATAAATGAGACGTCGTCGTCCAGCGTGAGCAGCTTGTCCTTGATGGCGTTGATCAGGGTATCAAAGTCGCCCTTGGGAAAATCAGTACGACCGATAGAGCCGTTAAACAGCACATCCCCGACCACCACCAGCTTGCTGTCGGGCTGGTAAAACACCACATGTCCTGGCGTATGGCCGGGGCAATGGCGCACTTCAAAGTGTGTTTCACCCACGGTGACGGTATCGCCATCTTCCAGCCAGCGGTTGGGAGTGAAGGGGCGGGAGGCCGGGAAACCCATCATCTGCGCCTGCTGGGGCAGCATGTCGATCCAGAACTGGTCGTCCCGGTGGGGACCTTCAATCGGAAGCCCGAGGGTCTCGGCGAGTTCGGCCACCGCGCCCACATGATCCAGATGGGCATGAGTCACCAGAATCTTCTCGGGGGTGCCGCCGACCTGTTTTAGTGCATCCAGAATGCTGTTGAGGTCGCCGCCGGGGTCGACGATGGCAACCTTGTCGGTGGATTCGCACTTGAGGAAAGAGCAGTTCTGTTGAAACGGGGTCACCGGCAGGATGGCGTACTTCATGGCTGTCTGTTCGGCTGTCTGGGGGTGAATGTGACCGGCAGTATAGCCGGTTCCCCGTGGTGCCTGCATGTCCGGACCAGTAAAAATATTTGCAAATTCAGACCTGGGTGGGGTTTGCGGTTTGCAGGCGAGTGCTATTTTAAGCTTTCCAACAATATACCCCGAGGAAGGGAATCATGGACATGGAACAAATCCAGCCATATGTGGACAAGGCGATTGAGCTGGGCATGGCGTACCTGCCCAAGGTAGTGCTGGCGGTAATTACGCTGGTGGTGGGGTTCTGGATCATCAAGCGGATTGTCGGTGGCATGAACCGGGTGCTGGGACACAAGGCGATTGATGATTCCCTGCAGAAGTTTCTTTCCAGCTTTCTGGACGTATTGCTGAAGATTCTGTTGTTGGTGGCCGTGGCGGGCATGGTCGGGGTGGAGACCACCTCCTTTATTGCCATGCTGGGTGCAATTGGCCTGGCAGTGGGGCTGGCCTTGCAGGGAAGTCTGGGTAATCTGGCGGGAGGGGTGCTGATCCTGTTTTTCAAACCCTATCGGCTGGGCGACATTATCGAGGCGCAGGGATATACCGGCCGGGTTCACGATATCCAGATTTTTACCACGATTCTGATCACTTACGATAACCAGCGTATCGTGATTCCCAACGGGTTGATGTCCAACGGCTGCATCAAGAATATTTTCTGTGAGCCCCAGCGCCGTGTGGATATCGAGTTCGGTATCAGTTATGGCGACAGCATCGAAGAGGCGCGCAAGGCTATTCAGTCTGTCATCGACAGTGATGACCGCATTCTTTCCGGTGGCAGTTTTGATCCGAATATCTTTGTGTCAGCCCATGCCGATAGCAGCATCAACATGCTGACCCGAGTGTGGGTGAATTCCGAGGATTACTGGCCGGTGTATTTCGGGCTGTTTGAGCAGGTGAAGTATGCGTTCGACCAGGCCGGGATTACCATTCCGTTCCCGCAGCGGGATGTGCATTTGTACCAGCAATCCTGAGTTCAAAGTCTAAAGTTGAAACGCGGATTAGCCTGGAGTCACTGAAAGGCAACAGGCCGCGACCATTTCTGGTCGTGGCCTCTTGCCTCAGGGATTATGAGTGACCCTCACGCGGTTTAACGTTCAACGTTAAACTCGTTTCTCGATCGTCACCGGCAATCCATCCTTGGGCATGATGAGGGGCACTTGCTGGGTGGGCAGTTCATAGTCCTCTTTTGCGCGTACCCGGTAGCGCTGCAGGAAGTGGTAGAGGAAGGTTTTGGTCTGCAGCTCGGCAAAATTCAGCCCCAGACATTTGTGATGGCCGCCGCCGAAGGGGACCCACTGATAAAAGTGTTTCTTGTGTTCTGCCCGTTCGTCACTGAAACGTTCCGGATCAAAGCGGAGCGGTTGGCTCCAGTATTCTTCCATGTAATGGGTGTACAGGGTGGAGATGTTCACCAGCGTATTTTTCGGCAGTAGGTAGCCCTGGTATTCCACCTCTTTCACCGTACGGCGAGGGAAAGTGGTGAGCGGGGGGCGCATACGCAGTGTCTCGCGGAATACCCAGCCGGTTTTTTCCAGCTTGCCCAGATCATCATAATCCAGCGCGGTTTTACCCAGTCCCTTCATTTCTTCTACCAGGATTTCCTGCCACTCGGGGTGTTTGGCGAGCATGTAGATGATTGAGCACAGGGTGCTGGTGGTGGTGTCGTGGGCGGCGAACAACAGGAAGATCATGTGGTTCATCACGTCCCGATCGGTCAGGCCGCCTTCTTCATCTGCCGCCTTGCACAGTTCGCTGAAGAAATCCGGGGTGTCGCTGTTGCGTTTTTGCGGGATCAAACCAGTGACAAAGTCTTCCAGATAGCGACGCCCTTTCATGCCCCGGTGCCACAGCAGGCCCGGGATTTCCAGTCGGACCACGGCCAGTGAGGCTTCGGTGGTATCGATGAAGGACTGGTTGACTCTGTCGGATTCCGGTCCCATTTCCAGGCCGAAGAAAATTTGCGCGCCTACATCCAGCAACAGTGTCTTGATGTGCTCCAGGAATTTCATTTCCGTGCCGGCGGGCCAGTCCTGAATTTCCGTGCCGATGTGGTGATTCATGCGATCCAGGTAACTGGCCAGTGCCGGTTTCTTGAAGGCCTGTTGCATGATGCGGCGATGAAACTTGTGATCGGCAAAGTCCCGCAGCATCAACCCATCGGTAAACAGCTTCTCCAGGATGGGGTTCCATGCCGCCCGGCTGGAAAATGCGTGCTCGGGATCCTTAAGGACAAACTCGTTGGCGTCCGGGCCCAGCAGGGTGACGCCACGCTGGAATAGCACCGAGCCCTTGAAGACAAGACCGTACTGCCGGGCACGATCGGTCACCAGCTTGTGGTAGTCCTTCAAAAAAGGCACGGTTTCGCCGAGCAGCGGCCAGCCGTAGTCCCCGGGGATATTATCCAGCTTGCGCTGGGGCATACGTGGTAATTGTGCGGCCTCTTGCTGGGCGGCTTCCATACGGTTCATGACGGCACTCCCGATAAACACTTTGTATAGGTTGAATCTACCCCCGGTGTGCCAGGGTGAACAGAGGCCTGTCGGCAACGGTCAATCGGTGCTGTCCTGTCCAGCCCCGGGGTTGAGGCGTGGTAGTATCTGCGCATCTGCAAGGAGAGAATCTATGTCCAAGCCTGCGGCACAATTCGAGCCCCTGGCCGTGGCGGTGTTGACCGTCAGTGATACCCGCACCCCGGAAACCGATACTTCTGGCGATCTGTTGGTGCAGCGTCTCCAGGAGGCGGGCCATACCTTGGTTGCCCGACAGATCGTCAAGGACGATGTCTACCAGTTGCGCAAAGTGGTGTCGGACTGGATTGCCGATGAGCAGATCCAGATCGTTTTGACCACCGGCGGCACCGGGTTTTCCGGCCGTGATTCCACCCCGGAAGCGCTGTCGGTGTTGTTCGACAAGCACATTGAAGGGTTTGGGGAATTGTTTCGGCAGGTCAGCCTGGAAGAGATCGGTTCTTCCACCATTCAGTCCCGCTGTCTGGCCGGGTTGGCCAACCGTACGGTGATCTTTTGCCTGCCGGGTTCCAACAATGCCTGTGCCACCGGCTGGGATCGCATCATCAGTGAGCAACTGGATGCCCGCCACCGTCCCTGTAATTTTGTCGCTCAGGTGCGTCGATGAGCCAGATTCCTGCGGTGCTGATGCCGGTAGAGGACGCCTTGTCCCGGCTGCTGGACAGCATGCGCCCGTTTTCTGCCGTGCAGGATCTGGTGTTGGGTGAGACCCGGGGGCAGTACCTGGCCTCGGATGTGGCGGCACGGGTGGATGTGCCGGCGTTTGATAATGCCGCGGTCGATGGTGTGGCGTTGCGCTACCAGGATCTGGCCGAGCCTGGCCTGACATTGCCGATGCCCTTGCGGGTGGCGGCGGGTGATCCGCCCTGCACCCTGATGCCCGGGCAGGTGGCCCGTATCTTTACGGGCGCGCCGGTGCCCACTGGCGCAGACACGGTGTTGATGCAGGAAGACTGCGAGATCGCCGATGGCCGGGTGCGGTTGCCAGGCAGGGATGACGTCACCCAAGGTCAGAACATTCGTCCTGCGGGTCAGGATGCCCGTCGTGACGCCATTGTGATTGAGCGCGGCCAACGCCTGACGCCCCAGGCTGTCGGCTTGATCGCATCGGTGGGGGTGCCCCAGGTAACGGTGAGTGCACCGCGGGTTCTGATCCTGACCAGTGGCGATGAATTGCAACGCGCCGATGAGTCACCGCTACCAGGCAAGATTTACGACAGTAACGGCCCGCAGCTGGAACAGCTGGTGGTGCAAAGTGGTTTCCCTGCGGTGCGGCGGGAGCACTTGCCTGATGATCCGGCGATTATCAGCGACACCCTGACCCGCTATCTTACTGATGCCAGTCAGCGCCCGGACGTGATCATTTCAACCGGCGGAGTATCGGTGGGGGAGGAGGATCACCTGCGTGCGGTGCTGGAGGCCAAAGGCTCGCTGGACTTCTGGCGGTTGGCAATCAAACCGGGCAAGCCGTTTACCTTTGGCCAGGTCGATGGGATTCCTTTTTTTGGGTTACCCGGTAACCCCTCTGCCGTGCTGGTCTGCTACCTGACGCTGGTCTTGCCGGCACTGCGTCGTGCCTGTGGGGCGCAAACGGTGCTGCCTGCGCCGCAGACATTACCGGTGAATTTTTCAGTTAATAAACCGGGCAAGCGTCAGGAATATTTGCGTGTGCGGTGCCTGCAGGAAGACGGTGAGTTGCGATTGCAGCAACACCCCAATCAAAGCTCGGGCATGCTCAGTTCTGCCGTGTGGGCGGATGGCCTGGCAGTGGTGCCGGTGGGGCGTACCGTGTCCCCCGGAGATCGGTTGGCGTATTTTTCGTTTGCTGACTTGTTGGGTGGCTAAACCCTGTTTATGCCAGCGCGTGACGCCGGTACGTTTTGGAGAAGATGTTCATGTCCCTGGAATCCACCTTGTTGGCCCGTGCCGATTCAACGTGCGAGCTTTGTGCTGCCGGTAGCGCGCTTTCGGTGTATGCCGTGCCCCCGGCGTCTGATGGCAGTGAAGCGCAAAGCGTCCTGCTGTGTGAAACCTGCCAGTACCAGATCGATAACCCGGGTAACGAAGACGCCAATCACTGGCGTTGCCTGAATGACAGCATGTGGAGCCAGGTGCCGGCCGTGCAGGTACTGGCCTGGCGAATGCTCACCCGGTTGCGGGCGGAGGGCTGGCCGCAGGATCTGCTGGATATGCTGTATCTCGAAGACGATGTGCAGGCCTGGGCGCAGGCCACGGGGGAGGGGCAAGACGCCGTGGCAATGGTGGAGCATCGCGACAGCAATGGCGCGGCGCTGCACGCCGGCGATACGGTTACCCTGATCAAGGACCTGAATGTCAAAGGCGCCAATTTCACCGCCAAGCGGGGCACGGCGGTGAGAAATATTTCATTGGTGCAGGATAACCCCGAGCAGATCGAAGGCCGGGTAGAAGGCCAGCGGATCGTCATACTGACCCAGTTCGTGAAGAAGACAGGATGAGGCGGTCACTGATCCTCGGCGGGATTCGCTCCGGTAAAAGTTCGCTGGCAGAACGTCTGGTTACTGAGCAGGCCGACCCGGTGGTGTATGTGGCGACCGCCACGGCCGGTGATGGCGAAATGAGTGACCGGATCCGCCGCCACCAGTTGCGTCGTCCGCCGCAATGGGGGCTGGTAGAAGAGCCGCTTGCCCTGGGGGCGTTGCTGAACCGTCAGGCCACGCTGACACCGCCCCCGTGTGTGCTGATTGATTGCATGAGCCTGTGGGTGAGCAACCTGCTGCACGCCGGGGACACGGTGTTCGTGCGCGAGCGGGACAGTTTTCTGGCCGCCCTTTCCCGTTACCCCGGCCGTGTCGTGGTGGTCAGCAATGAAGTGGGCTTGGGAATTATCGGCATGGATCCCCTGACCCGCCGTTTCGCGGATGAGTTGGGTTGGCTGAACCAGTCCCTGGCGCGCAAGTGTGACCGGGTCTTGCTGTCTGTGGCAGGCATCGCCCAGACGTTAAAGGGATAAGTCCGGCTGTAGGCGCGCGGGTCATTCGCGCCGCCAGCCAGCGGTGTTATTCCGGCGTTATTTTTAATCCCCGAGCCTGACCAAACAGCTCAGGGTGCCGTGCGGGGTGTCATCAATGCGCACCTGTGAGCGGCAGGCAAACGGAACCTGGAAGCCCGCCATGGCGTTGCTGGGGGTGAGACCAAGCACATGCGCCAGCACCATTCGAATGACGCCGCCGTGGCAGACCAGTAACACGTGCTTTCCTGCCAGTGCGTCACTCCAGTGTTGCCAGGCTGCACCGATGCGGTGATGAAAATCCTGAATGATTTCCGCATTCGGAGGCGGAAAATTTTCTGCATCGCGCCAGAAGTTGGCCTGATGGTCACCGTATTCCCG
This sequence comes from Alcanivorax sp. P2S70, assembly GCF_000475295.1. Taxonomy (NCBI): domain Bacteria; kingdom Pseudomonadati; phylum Pseudomonadota; class Gammaproteobacteria; order Oceanospirillales; family Alcanivoracaceae; genus Alcanivorax; species Alcanivorax sp. P2S70. The sequence continues at coordinate 41,864 of NZ_AXBZ01000013.1, read as the reverse complement.
GGCCACCTGCTCTCGCGTTTTGCCTTCCCAATCGCCAAAACTGATTTCCTTGAAACCCTCTGCGACAGTAACGGGAATGTTCCGTTGTTCTGACAGCTCGCAGGCGAACTCGCGACAGCGCAGCAAAGGCGACGTGAGGATGTGGTCCCACTGTTCGTGTTGGCCAATAGCGTCTCGCATTTGCTGCCAGCCCAATTCACTGAGTGGGTCATCCCTGTGACCGCGATACTTGTGGCCACCGGCGGGCTCGCCGTGGCGGATCAAATCGAACAAGGTGGTTGTCATGGGGTTATCCGTCTGCGTTGCTGACGCCGGCATCGGCAAAGGTGGCCATCTGGTTGTGCAGGGCGCAGGCGCTGCGAATCAGGGGGACCGCGACGGCAGCACCGCTGCCTTCCCCAAGGCGCATACCCAGATCCAGCAGCGGCGTTGCCTCAAGGGCGTCCAGGATGCGTTGGTGTCCTGGCTCCCGGGAGCGGTGGGCAAACAGCAGCCAGCAAGACAGCGCCGGGCGTAGCTGCACGGCACACAGCGCTGCGACGGAGACGATAAACCCGTCTACCAGCACCGGAATGCCGCGAGCGGCGCAGCCGATCAGGGCGCCGGTGATGGCCGCAATTTCAAAGCCCCCAAGGGACTGCAGGCAGGTCAGGGGCGTCGCGTCATCGTCGTGCTGCTGATAATGTCGCGCCAGCGCCTGCTGGATGATCGCCGCCTTGTGCTGGACGCCCTGGCGATCAAGGCCGGTGCCGGGGCCGGTCAGATGGGTTGGGTGTTCTGCCAGCAGCGCGCAGGCCAGTGCGCTGGCGCTGGTGGTATTGCCGATGCCCATCTCGCCGGCGATAAACAGCTGACAACCGCGCTCAAGAGCCCGGGCGGCACTGCGGTCCCCGGCCGCCAGCGCAGCGGCAAGTTGTTGGGCATCCATGGCGGATTCCCTGGCCAGGTTGGCGGTGCCGGCAGCGACTTGTTCGTCTATCACTCCGTCGCTCAAGGGGGGGGCGCAGACGGTACCGGTATTGATCACTTCCAGAGCCGCGCCCAGCTGCCGGGCCATCACGCTGATGGCGGCGCCGCCGGTGACGAAGTTGGCAATCATCTGTGCGGTGACCGCCTGGGGAAACAGGGAAATGCCCTCGTCACAGACACCATGGTCACCGGCAAAAACCGCAATCTGTACCTGCTCTGCGTTGGGGGTGTCGGTGCCTTGCAGGGCGGCCAGCCGAACGGCCACGTTTTCCAGTTCGCCCAGCGAACCGGCAGGTTTGGTCAGTTGCGATTGGCGTGCCAGTGCCCGCTGGCGGTGGGTGTCGCTGGGGGTGGCAAGCTCGGCGAGCCAGGGGGATGAGGTGGTCAATGGGTGCTCCCGGCAGGGTGACAGCAGAGGGGAAGCGGCAAATCCTCTGCCCCCATCGGGGGGAGTGTCAAGTACACTGCCGGGCTTCACGGATGGTATCGCAAGGAAGAATCGTGTCCCTGACCCTGTATCTGTTCTGTCTGTTGGGCCTGCTGCTGGATGCCGTTGTGGGCGAGCCCCGTCGGTGGCACCCGCTGGTGGGCTTTGGCAAGCTCGCCGACGCTCTGGCACGGCGGGTGAACCGGAACCCGTCGGGTCGCTGGGCGGTGGCGGCGGGTGGGCTGGCGGTCGTCCTGCTGACCGTGCCGGTGCTGGCGATGCTGGTGGTGGTGTTTGCACTGTTGCCCGCGTGGGGCGACGGGATGGTCTCTGTTATCGGGCTGTGGCTGGTGGTCGGGCGTCGCAGCCTGGTGGAGCATGCATTGGCGGTGCAGGTGCCATTGCAAGCCGGTGAATCCGCGTTGGCGCGTGAGCAGGTGGGCAGGATTGTCAGCCGGGATTGCTCTGCGCTGGATGAGGCGGGCATCGCCAGAGCGGCCACCGAGTCGGTGCTGGAGAACGGTGCCGATGCCCTGTTCGCGTCGCTGTTCTGGTTCGTGGTGGCAGGGTTGCCGGGGGCGCTTTTGCACCGCCTGGTCAACACCCTCGATGCCATGTGGGGCTACCGTAATGCGCGCTTCGAACGGTTTGGCAAGGTGGCGGCGCGGCTCGATGATGTCATGGGCTGGCTGCCCGCCAGGCTGACGGCATGGGGGTATGCCCTGTGTGGCCATTTGCCCCGGGCGCGGCGTTGTTGGCGTCGCCAGGCGCCGGCCTGTGACAGCCCCAATGCCGGTCCCGTGATGGCCGCGGGTGCCGGGGCGTTGGGCGTCCTGCTGGGTGGGCCTGCGCACTATCATGGGCAATACAAGGACAAGCCGGTGCTGGGTGAAGGGCGGCCGGCCACGGCCGAGAGTATTGGCGCGGCGATACGCTTGCTGCATCGCACCTTGCTGCTGTGGCTGGGAGCGATGGCATGCCTGGTGTGGCTGACATGAGCGGCGAGCATGGTGGGCAGTTGCATCGCGCGGCAGCCCGTTACGGCATTCCGGTCACCGACTGGCTGGATTTGTCTACTGGTATCAGCCCCTGGTCCTGGCCTGTGCCGTCGTTGCCCGAGACAGTCTGGCAGCGGTTACCCGATGAAGAGGACGGCCTGGTGGCCAGCTGTCGTGAGGTATTGTCGTTGTCTCCGGAGGCCGGTTGTTTGCCGGTGGCAGGTAGTCAGGCGGCGTTGCAGACACTGCCGTCGCTGCGGCGCCCGTGCCGGGTGGGGGTGCCCGTGCCGGGCTACCGTGAGCACGCACTGGCCTGGCAGCGCCAGGGCCACACGGTCGTGCCGCTGGCGCCGGACACCATAGAGGACGCCCTTCAGGGGCTGGATGTGCTGGTGTGGCTGCAGCCCAACAACCCTACCGGGCTGTGGTTACCTCTTGAGCGCTTGCTGGCCTGGCAGGAGCAATTAGCGGCACGGGGGGGCTGGCTGGTGGTGGACGAGGCGTTTGTAGAAGCCTCAGCGGCGCCGTCCCTGGTCGGTGAGGTGGGGCGTCCCGGGCTGATCGTGTTTCGCTCACTGGGCAAGTTTTACGGTCTGGCCGGCGCGCGTGCAGGGTTGATGCTGGCGGAGCCGGCCCTGTGTGATGCTGTGCAAAGGAGCCTGGGCCCCTGGGCATTGAGCCACCCCGCCCGCCATATCATGGCCAGAGCCCTGCTGGACCGGCACTGGCAGGCGCAGCAACAAGCGCGGTTGCGTCTGGCGCGGGTTGCACTGGACCGAGTCTTGAGCGACGCGGGGTTTGTGCCTGCGGGCGGGTGTGATTTGTTTGCCTGGTGCCCGGAGGCTAAAGCGGGTGTCTGGGCTGAGCGGCTGGCGCGCCAGGGCATTCTGGTGCGCGCCTTTGATACGCCATCGGCGCTCCGGTTCGGGTTGCCGGGGGATGAGGCTGCGCGGGCTCGCCTGTGCCAGGCGTTGGCCCGCTAGCCGCGACGGCTATTGCGCCAGCAGTCGTTGTCGGGCGCTCTGGTATTCCTGCTTCAATTGATCAATGCGCTGATGGGCGGGTAGGACCGCCTTGACGGCACCAATGCCCTGACCGCTACCCCAGATATCTTTCCAGGGTTTGGCGCCGCGGGTTTTGCTGTTATCGGTTTTCTCGGCAAAGTTCATGGACGAGGGGTCGCTGCTTGGCAGGTTGTCCGGGTCCATGCCTGCGGCGGCAATGGAGCTGCGCAGATAGTTGCCATGGACGCCGGTGAACAGGTTGGAATAGACGATGCCGCTGGCGCCGCTATCCACCACTGCCTGCTTGTAATTGTCCGCGGCATTGGCTTCTTCGGTGGCAATGAAAATGGAGCCGATATAGGCCAGATCTGCCCCCATGGCCTGGGCGGCAAGAATGGCGGCGCCATTGCCGATCGCGCCGGACAGCAGCAGGGGGCCGTCGAACCATTCACGAATTTCCTGCACCAGGGCAAACGGGGACTGCACTCCTGCATGACCACCGGCACCGGTGGCAACGGCAATCAAACCATCGGCACCTTTATCGATAGCTTTGCGGGCAAAGGCGTTGTTGATGATGTCGTGAAACACCAGGCCGCCGTAGCCGTGGATGGCCTCGTTGACATCCTCCCGGGCGCCCAGCGAGGTAATGATCAGCGGTACCTGGTGCTTCACACACAGGGCGAGATCCTGCTCCAGCCGTGCATTGGACTTGTGCACGATGAGGTTGACGGCAAAGGGGGCCGAGGGTTGTGAGGGGTTGTCCTGATCCCAGGCCTCGAGTGCTTCCCGGATCTGGATCAACCAGTCCTCAAGTTGCCCGTCTTCGCGGGCGTTCAAGGCGGGGAAAGAGCCGACAATGCCCGCCTTGCACTGGGCAATCACCAGTGCAGGGCTGGAGACAATGAACATGGGAGAGGCAACGACGGGCAGTTGCAGTCGCGCCTTCAGCAGGGTGGGCAGTGTCATGGTGAATCCTCAATTACATGCTGCCTTACATACTGCGATAAAAGCGCGAAAACTGTCATTGCTGCGGTAGGCCGCAGGTGACAGAAAAACGGTCAATCCCTGTCATTTCCTTCGCGCCCGCGCAGCGCTTTCAGCAGGCGGGCGGGAAAGCCTGCCGAACGTAATATCGGGCTCACATGCATTAGCCCTTCATGAATGTCGCGCACCTGCTCGGTCAGTTCATCCACGTGGCCGGTAATGCCATCCACCCTGACAGAGAGATCCGAGACCTGGTCCGGCAAGGCGTCCATGCGCTCGATAATGCGCATGATGCGATGGGCCATGATCAGGTATTCCAGGGCCGCGCGAATCACCGCGACAATCACCAGCAAGGCCAGCGGGGCAATGGCGGCGGCGATGATGCCGGCGGGCATGGACCACCAGAAGCAGACCCCCACGACCGTGACCACAACCACCAGCGCGCCAAGTATCAACAGCAGATAAAACAGCGGCATCAGCTGCATGGTCAGATAACGGTTAAAGCGCCAGTCCGCCAGGTTGGGGATGCGGGAGGTAGAGGGATTGGGATGGTCCGGGTTGGGCGTGCGCATGCGGCGTCCTGTGATTCTTGTTGTGTATTCAGTCTAGGGGAGTAGGGGGCAAAAGTGTGCCTCTGTGGCGCAGAATTCTGCTGGGTTTGAGTAACCCCAGGCTCTGATTCGGGTCGGTTTTATCTGTTCTATATCCGAACGCAGGGACGGCTTTTGTGGATAAGATGGAGAGAGTGGTTCGGAGGGGGAGACGGAAGGAATCGCCTGGGCTTTGTTTAACTCTATAAAAATCAGTAGCTTGCTGTTTTTTGGTGATAATTTTGAGGTGCCTTGGAGGGTTGCGGTATCCGGGGCCAAAGGGGCCATTTAGCCGAGTTGAAGCCGAACAAGCATTCGATCTAATGTTGCCACCAGAAAATGTAACAGTTAGCGGGGTGGCTACCAGATGGCGCTGCCCCCTGCCATCGACAGGTGACCCAGATGCAGACCGCAACCATTCATCAGTACGTGCCGAAAACCGCCAAGCCCCGTGCCGAAGTGCCGATCCGTCATATGGATTTCCAGTTTTCAGCCGACGGGGTGGATACCCAGTTTTTCCGCAACACCGAGCTGGCCACAGCAATCTTCGAGGCGCTGTCCATCTTCCTGACTTTTGGCGAAGACCTGGTCATCGACACCGCCCGCTATCATCGCCAGTTCGTGAAGGACCCGGAGCTGAAACGGCAGGTAACATCCCTGATTGGACAGGAAGCGATCCACTCGAAAATGCATAACGAGTTCAATGATGCGCTGGCCAAGCATCGTTTCCCGGTGGGCTTCTACCGCTTTCTGGCAGACAACGTCTTTGAATACGGCTTCAAGCGGTTGCCCAATCGCATGCAGCTGTCCCTGATGGCGGGCATCGAGCATTTCACCGCGGTGCTGTCGGAATACATGATGAAGCACGAAGATATTTTCTTTGAAACGGAAGATGAAAAGCAGCGTGCCCTGTGGATGTGGCACATGCTGGAAGAATCCGAGCACAAGGACATTGCCTACGACGTGTTCCAGGAATTGTCCGGTAACTATGCGTTGCGGATATCCGGTTTTGCGTTGGCCACCTTCACCATCATGTTCCTGGTGCCGCTGGGCGGTGTCTTTATCCCGATTTTTCGCAACCCGCTAAACATGGTCCGCCCGCGCTACTGGAAGGATGTGCGGCACAGCCTTGCCTTGTTGGCGGGGCCGAAGGATGGCGTTTTTGGCAGCACCATGAATCACATCATGGATTACCTGCGTCCAGACTTTCACCCGAATGATCACGACACCTCAGCGTATCTGGAGTACTACAAGGAAAAGCTGCTGAACCCGGAAACCGGTTTGCTGACCCCTTACCTGACCAAGGAATTCGTCCCGCCGGTGCGGGCCTGATTTCCCCTGAACACGCCTTCTTGAGTGGAACATTATGTTGAAGCTGATCAAACAACGCTTTTCCCGGCCCAGCACTAACGCCCGGGCGGTAGTCACCGGCGCAGGCAGTGGCATTGGTCGCAGCTTTGCCCTGGAGCTGGCGCGCCGCGGTGGTGCGGTGGTGTGTGCGGATCTGAATCTGGCCAATGCCGAAGAAACGGTTGCCATGATTCGGGAATTGGGTGCGCAGGGGTGGGCGGTTGCCTGTGATGTGGGCAAGGCAAAGCAGGTGGAGGCGCTGGCGAAGGAAGCCGAGGCCTTGCTGGGCGGCCCGGCGACGCTGGTGATCAACAATGCCGGCGTCGGCATTGGTGGCAAGTTTGATGAGTTGTCCCTGCAGGACTGGAAATGGGTAATGGATGTGAATCTGTGGGGTGTGGTCCACGGTTGCCATTATTTCGTACCCGGCCTGAAAAAGCAGGGTGGCGGGGCCATCATCAATGTGGCGTCGGCGGCATCCTTTACGGCCGCGCCGGAAATGAGCGCCTATAACGTCACCAAGGCCGGGGTGCGCGCCCTGTCCGAAACCCTGTATGCGGAACTGAAAAAGGACAACATTCGCGTCAATGTGCTGTGCCCGACCCTGGTGCCCACCAACATCATCAAGGATGGCCGTATCCCGGAGCGGTATTCCAGACTGGCAGACCATGCGTTGATGAACTACGCGATGACTACCAGTGACAGTGTGGCAAAACTGACCCTGAACCGGCTCGACAAAGGGGAGCTTTACACCACGCCGCAGGTAGACGCGAAGCTGTTCTGGTTGATGAAGCGTGCTTCGCCGGATCTGTATGCCCGATTCCTGGGCTTCTCTTACCGGTTTCTTGGCTGATGCGGCCGGACTTGAACCGCGAACCACCCGAACACGAAAAGAAAAGAGGCAGAGACCCTATGGCTGAGAACAAGGCTCAGAACAAGGCAGCGTCCCCGGTGTCGCCTGTTTATGATTCCCTGATTGTCGGCGCCGGCATTTCCGGCCTGGCGGCAGCGATCAAGCTGCGTAAAGAAGGCTATACCGACTTCAAGATTATCGAGAAGGCCAGCCAGGTCGGCGGTACCTGGCGTGAGAATACCTATCCCGGTTGCGGTTGTGATGTGCCGTCGTCACTGTATTCCTATTCGTTTGCGTTGAGCAGCAAATGGAGTCGCCTGTTTGCCAAGCAGCCGGAAATCCTCGCCTACCTGAAAGAGGTGAGCGACGATTTTGGCATCACCCCGCTGATTGAATTCAACACGGACCTGGAACAGGCGCGCTGGGATGACAGCCGTGGCCTGTGGGTGCTCAATACCAGCAATGGGGAATACCTGGCCCGCACCGTGGTGTTTGCCACCGGGCCGATCACCGAATCGCAGATTCCCTCGCTGCCGGGGCTGGAGACCTTCAAGGGCGAAATGTTCCATTCTGCCAAGTGGAACCATGATTATGACCTGACCGGAAAACGGGTCGCGGTGATTGGCACTGGTGCGTCTGCGATCCAGTTTGTGCCGGAAATTCAGCCCAGGGTAAAAGAGCTGTTCGTGTTTCAGCGCACGGCCCCCTGGGTGCTGCCCAAGCCGGACTTGCCGTTGAGTGAGACCAGCAAAAGCGTGATCGAGCGGTTACCCGCGATCCAGCACGGCTGGCGCAAGGCGGTAGCGGGCTCCCTGAATGTGATCAACTTCGGGCTGCGCAATCCGAACGTGCTCAAGCCGGTGAGCAGTGCCGCCAGGCAGCTGCTCAGGCTGCAGGTGCATGACCCGGTGTTGCGCAAGGCCGTGACACCGGATTTCACTTTGGGCTGCAAGCGGATTCTGTTTGCCAACAACTATTATCCTGCCTTGCAGGCGGAGAATACGAGCCTGATTCCCCATGGTCTGGTGGAGGTCGACGGCAACACGGTGATTGCCGCCAACGGTGAACGCCATGAGGTCGATGTGATTATCTGGGGCACCGGTTTTGATGTGTCTCATCCGCCGATAGGCCGCAAGGTCTTCAACGCCAAGGGTGAGCGCCTGTCCGACCTGTGGAAAGACAGCTCGCCGGAAGCTTATCTGGGCGCAGCTCTGGCCGATGTGCCCAATGCCTTCCTGGTGCTGGGGCCTAACGTGTTGGTGTATGACTCTTTCATTGTGCTGGCCGAGGCTCAGCTGGATTACATCATCGATGGGCTGAAAAAAATCCGTGATCGCGGGATCAGTCGCCTTACCATTCGCCCTTCGGTGATCGAACAGCACAACCAGAAAGTGCAGAAACACCTGAAGGGGACGGTGTTCAACAGTGGTGGCTGCAAGAGCTACTACCTGGACCAGAATGGCCGAAATTTTGCGGCCTGGCCCTGGTCACTGAAAGCCCTGAAAAAGCGCCTGTCCCGTTTCCGGCTCAAGGATTACGAGGTGGTGTATCAGCAACAGAAAGCCAACCGCAAGGCGGCGTAACACTGTTGCAGGAAGGGGCTGATTTAGCCCCTTTTTTTCTTTCCCCTGTTACTGCGTGTTCTTTATTCCTTCTGGCTGAGTGTGTACTCGGCGTAGCCACTGAGCGTGTCCCCCAGCACCGCCACCAGTTCCTCAAAGGTCTGGGTGGGGTTTCGGGCGGACAGGTGACGAATCACCGTGTAGATGCCGCCGTTGATATAGAAATAGGCGAGGCCGGGGATATTGGGCAGTTTCAGCAGTTCCGGGTGGTGCATCAGATACTGGGTAAAGAAGTCCATCAACGTGCGGGAGATGGGGGCCTGATAGATCACCATGTCCATGCTGAACGCGTGGCGGGCAAAACGCAGGTAGAGCTCGTTGTTCTCTTCCAGAAAGTCGCGGAAGTTGAAGAGCAGGGTATGGATGGCACCGCGAATATCCATGCGCACCATCTTTGGCACCAGTGGATGAATCATGGCCACGGTGTCTTCCACAAAACGCTCCGATGCGGCCTGCACGATGGCGTTCTTGTCGTCGAAATATTCGTACAGTGAACCCACGCCGATCCCTGCCCGCTCAGCAATGTGACGGGCCGTAATGCCGGCTGGTCCCTGGTCGGCAATGGTCAGCAGAGTGGCCTCAATGATGGCGTCTACGGTGGCTTTGGAGCGTTGTTGTTTGGGTTTTCTGGCCATGGGGGTAATCCGAATTGTATCCGAACGAGCATTCGCTTTATTGTTACATCAGTGAATGTAACAGTAAACGTTTGGCTGTGCCATCGGCCCCGTACCGGCGGCAGCCTTCAACGAGGATCGGACACCATGTTCGGTAAACAAGACAAACTGATTAACCACGCCATGGCCGTAGTCACCGGCGCGGGCAGCGGCATTGGCCGGGCGTTTGCAGAAGCGCTGGCGGCGCGCGGCGGCGCGGTGGTGTGTGCCGATATCAACCTGGAGACCGCCCAGCAAACGGTGGACCGGATTACCGCGGCCGGCGGACGGGCATGGGCGCTGCGTTGCGATGTCAGTGTGCGTGCAGAGGTAGAGGCGCTGGCGGAGCAGGCCCAGGCGCTGTTGCCTGAACCGGTCAGTCTGGTCATCAATAACGCCGGCGTGGGTGTGGGTGGCAAGAACATCGGCGAGATTTCCCTGGAAGATTGGGAATGGACCATGGGCATCAACCTGTGGGGCGTGATCTACGGCTGTCACGTTTTCGCCCCGTTGCTGAAGCAGCAAGGGCGGGGCGGGATTATCAACGTGGCGTCCTCGGCCAGCTTTGCCGCCGCCCCACTGATGGGGCCCTACAACGTGACCAAGGCGGGGGTGCTGGCCCTGTCCGAGACACTGGCAGCTGAAACCGCTGGCACCGGCGTCAATGTGACGGTGCTGTGTCCCACGGTGGTCAACACCAACATATTTAGCGCGGGTCGCATTCATGGCGGCGTGCCGCCGGTGCTCAATCGCATTATCGAACTCACGGGCGTGTCTGCCGAGGGGGTAGCGGATACCACCCTCAAGGCACTGGCCCGTGGCCAGCTGCATGTGCTGCCCCAGTTCGATGCGCGCATGATCTGGCGCGCCAAGCGTTTGCTGCCCGCAACCTATACCCGTGGCGCCGGACTGCTCAGCCGTCTGGCCGCTGCCAAACTTTAATTTTTCACCCTGTACCCGGGAGGAATGCATCATGGCTTCCATCGACCTCGACAAAATGCTTGCCAAAATCAAGAGCACCCAGTGGGCCCTGTCAGACATTGACTGGGATGCCCCGGGGGCGGAACTGATTACCGAAGAGCAATGGCCAAAACTGAAAGAGTTCATGGCCGATCTTATGTGGATTGAACATGTGGGGGCTCGGGCTTTTGCGGCGTTGGCCAAGAAAGCCCCAACCGATACCTTGCGAGAAATCTACAGTTACTTTCATGCAGAAGAGCAGCGACACGCCAATGCCGAGATGGCCTTGATGCGTCGCTGGGGCATGCTGGAAGGGGATGAGATTCCGGAGCCCAACGTCAACCTGCGCATCATCATCGAGTGGCTGGATCGTTTTGCTGATGAGATGCCTGTATACGTACTCGGCACTGTGGTGCCCATGCTTGAAATCGCGCTGGACGGTGCCCTGTGTACTTTCCTGCTCGAGACCGTGAAAGACCCGGTTTGCCACCAGGCATTCGAGAAGATCAACGATGATGAGTCCCGCCATCTGGGCGTGGGTTTCACCGTGATGGAAATGCAGGGTCGCAGTGCGTCATACATCAAGATGGTGCAAATGATGGCGCGAGTGATGGATCCCCGTCTGATTCTGGGTATCGCCTCTTATATGCCACTGCTCAACAAGATGCGCGATAACGTGATTGCGATGGGCCTGCCAGAAGAAAAACTCTACAAGGCCATGCAGAAGTTTGAACGTATTGGTGGGCGAACCGAAGAAGGGCGTCGTAACCCCTGGTTCCAGTTGATCAAGCAGCACGGCCGCTGGGTGACCAATCGTAGCAACAAGGTGTACCACGTGCCGGTGGATGCGCTGGTGAAAATTACTGGCATGGTGCCCCGGAAAGCCTTGCCTGCGGTGCCTTCATGGGTGAAGGAGCTTACCTACGAACCCACCGCAACACGTTAATCCTGTTGTCAGCATAGCCGCCCGGCGGGTGCCGGGCGACACGACCCTGTAGCACGAGTTTGAACGTTATGAGCACGACCGAAGATTCCAAAAAAACGGCTAAACCCAAGGCGCCACGCAAGAAAGCGGCTGCCGCACGCAAGACGACGGCCCGAAGAAAGACGGCAGCAAGAAAAAAAGCGCCAGAAAAACCCCTGTCGGTTCTTATCGTCGGCGCCGGGTTTGCCGGCTTGGGCATGGCCATTCGCTTGAAGCAAGCGGGTATCGAAGACTTCATTATTCTGGAGCGTGGTAACGCGGTAGGGGGTACCTGGCGTGACAACCAATATCCGGGTGCGGCCTGTGATATTCCCTCGAATCTGTATTCCTATTCCTTCGCGCCGAATCCCAACTGGTCGCGCAGTTTCTCCGGCAGCGAAGAAATCCTCGACTACGTGCATCACCTGGTCGCGGAGTTCGGCTTGGAAAAGCACATCCGTTTCGAGCAGAACGTGGCCGAACTACGCTTCGACGAGACGAAAGGCATCTGGACGGCGACCACGGATAAGGATGTTGTCTTCACCGGCCGTGCGGCGGTGATGGCTCAAGGGCCGCTGGCCAATTGCAGCTTTCCGGCGATTACAGGCATTGAGGATTTCAAAGGGAAAAAAATCCACAGCGCCCGCTGGGATCATGATTACGACTTTTCCGGCAAGAATGTGGCCGTGGTGGGCACCGGTGCCAGCGGGATCCAGATCATTCCCGAGTTGGTCAAGGTTGCCAAACACGTGAAGGTGTTCCAGCGGACGCCGGGTTGGGTGATGCCACGGCCTGACTTTTCCACGCCGGAATGGAACAAGCTGTTGTTCCGCAAGGTGCCAGCCAGTCAGCAGGCCATGCGTGAACTGCTGTATTGGAGTCATGAAAGCATGGCCCTGGCGGTGATCTGGAATTCGCCGCTGACGCGAATCGCGGAGCGCATTGGCAAGTGGCATCTTCGCCGTCAGGTAAAAGACCGCTGGTTGCGTCGTCAGTTGACCCCGGATTTCACCATCGGTTGCAAACGGGTACTGGTTTCCAACGATTACTACCCGGCTTTGCAGAAAGATAATGCGAAACTGATTACCTGGCCTATTGCCCGAATCAGCGAAGAGGGTATTCGGACAGTAGAAGGCATTGAACATCAGGTGGATTGCATCGTGTTTGCCACAGGCTTTGATGTGAGCCACTCCGGCACGCCGTTCCCGGTGCTGGGACGGGGTGGCCGCGTCATGGGCGATGACTGGAAAGGTGGCGCCCAGGCCTATAAGAGCATCAATGTGTCCGGCTATCCGAATCTGTTCCTGACCTTCGGTCCCAATTCGGGTCCGGGCCATAACTCTGCACTGGTGTATATGGAGTCGCAGCTGGAATATGCCCTGAAAGGCATCCGCAAGATTGTTGGAGAAGACCTGAAGATGCTGGATGTGAGAGAAGACGCCCAGCAGCGTTTCAATAAGAGCATCCAGAAGCGGTTGGCGAAAACCAACTGGAATTCCGGCTGCAAGAGCTGGTATCTCACCGAAGATGGTTTCAATGCCACCATGTATCCGGGCTTTGCGACCCAGTACGCGACCCAGATGTCGGAATTCAAAGAAGAAGACTATCAAACCGCCTGATGGGAATCGGGTAGGGAGTGGTGTACTCCCGTGGTTGTTCCGGTGAACGCGGGCCTTTGGCCCGCGTTTTTTTATGGTGGATTGTGGGTTGGGGCAACCGGACTTTTTCTTCTCTTTCGCGATGCCCTTGCATATTGCCCGACGTGGCGTACCGAGCTGAGCCAAAAAACTGTCACACGGATGTCGTTCAACCTTAACCCCTGATCGGTAAAACGCAGTGTTCACCATTGCGTACCAATACAACCGAAGGGGATACCGATGAAATCCTGGCATTATTTGGGGGCTGTCACGCTGGCAGCGATGCTGGCTGCCTGTGGCGGCGATGACAACAACGAAACTGATAGTGCTAACGAAACCGGTGATTCGGTGGCAGAGGTAACGCCAGCTTCCATCAAGCTGGCGTTGTCGGGGCGTTATCAGGCGGGCAGTTTTGATGCTTCGGCAGCTGAAATTCCCGCTTATGATGCCGCGAGCCAGCGGTTGTTTGTGGTTAACGCTGAAGCGGGCGAACTGGACGTGCTGGACATGAGTGTCCCTTCCGCGCCGGAAAAAGTGGGCAGTATCAATGTGTCTGCCATCGCTGCCGGTGCTGAGGTGAACAGCGTGGCGGTAAAAAATGGGCTGGTGGCGGTTGCGATCGAAGCAGACCCCAAAACCGATAACGGTTTCGTAGCCATTTACCAGGCTGATGATTTGACCTTGCTGGACAGCATTGAAGTCGGCCCCCAGCCGGACATGATTACCTTTACGCCGGATGGCATGACAGTGCTAACCGCCAACGAAGGTGAGCCCAACGATGATTACAGCGTGGACCCGGAAGGCTCCATCAGCATTATCAACGCGACAGATACGGGCTCTTTGACGGTGAGCCACGCTGACTTTTCCGGCTTCACTGCCGCCGATCTGCGTGACGCCGGGGTGCGTATTTATGGACCGGGTGCGTCTGCTGCCCAGGATCTGGAGCCGGAGTACATTGCCGTTTCTGCCGATGGGGCAACCGCATGGGTCACGCTGCAGGAAAACAATGCGCTGGCCAAACTCGACATCGTCACGGCCACCGTCACTGACATTCTTCCTCTGGGAGAGATCGACCGCAGCCAGGCCGGCAAGGGTATTGATGCCAGCGATGATGATGAAGTGATTGATATCAAGACCTGGGGCGGTGTTGTGGGGCTTTACCAGCCGGATGCGATCCATGCTTACAGCGCCAATGGCAGCACCTACCTGGTGACCGCCAACGAAGGGGATGCCCGTGCCTGGGGTGAGGATAACGATGCCTACTGGGGGGAAGAGGCCGATGATTCGGAAGATCCGCCGGTGCTGTGTGAGCCGGATGCCAGCCAGGGCTTTGTGGAAGAGTTTCGCGTAAAGCACCTTGTCCATACTGATGGCTTTGATCGTCGCTGTGGTGATGACATGCCTCCCCAGCTGCGTGAACTGGCAGCGGGTGCGCTGCTGGATCCGACGGTGTTTGGTTACTGTGGTGCTGTCGCGGGTGACCCGCAAGACTGCCGTGATGATGATGTGCTCGGCCGATTGAATATTACCTGGACAGCCGGCTACAAAACCGATGCGGCGGGCGACCCGGTGATGTACACCGCCGCTGGGGTTCAGGATGATGCGGGTGATCGCATCATGTACGACACGCTGTACAGCTACGGCGGCCGTTCTTTCTCCATCTGGGATGAAGACGGTGTGCAGGTGTTCGACAGTGGTGATGCCATTGAGCAGTTCCTCGCCGGCGACGATTGCAAGCTGGGGAGTGACCGGTCCATCAACTGCAAGACCTGGTTCAACAGTGGCCATGACGAAAGTGGCGCCATGGATAGCCGTAGTGATGCCAAGGGGCCGGAACCGGAAGGCCTGACCATCGGTGTGATGGGGGAAAAAACCTTCCTGTTCCTGGGGCTGGAACGCATGGGGGGCGTGATGGTGTATGACATCACGGATCCGACCGCACCGATTTTCCAGGACTACCTGAACAGCCGTGAACTGTGGGACGGAGAAGACCCGGATAATGGTAACCTGGCCGGTTTCGGTGATCTGGGTCCGGAAGGGCTGGTCTTCATTCCCGCCAGCGATGCGCCGGAAGGCAAGCCGCTACTGGTCGTGGGTAATGAGGTCAGCGGAACCACCGCGGTGTATGAGGTGGAAATCACTGAGTGATTTACCTGCCTGCGGCCCGTGTTATGCGGGTCGCTGGATGTGATGCCCGGTTTACATTTGAGGTCGCATCGACACAAAGGGCGTAGGGGGTAACCTTTGCGCCCTTTGTGCTTTCCCGTGTTAACTGGATGCTTGGATTTTGCGCTTCTGTTTGGCTTCAAACGCTGCCAGTTGTTCCGGTGTGGCGGGTGCTTGAAACTTGTCCTTCCATTCGCTGTAGGGCATGCCGTAGACCCATTCCCTGGCCTGCTCATAATCCAGTTCTACTTGCTGTTCGCTGGCGGCCGCAGAGAGCCACTTGGACAAACAGTTTCGACAAAAGTCCGCCAGGATCATCAGGTCGATATTCTGTACGTCCTTGTGCTCATCCAGATGCTGCAGCAAACGCCGGAAGGCGGCGGCTTCCAGTTCGGTTCTGGTGGTCTGGTCGATATCGGTCATGGGGGCTCCTGCTCTGTGTTCAGACATCTATGCTACGCAGGTAGTCATCGTAGCTGCCACTGAAGTCACGAATGCCTTGCGGGGTAATTTCCAGAATGCGCGTGGCAAGGGAACTGACGAACTCCCGGTCGTGACTCACGAAAATCAGTGTGCCCGGGTAGTTCTCCAGTGCCAGGTTCAGGGACTCGATGGATTCCATGTCCAGGTGGTTGGTGGGCTCATCGAGCAACAGCACGTTGGGCTTGGTCAGTGTCAGTTTGCCGAACAGCATGCGGCCCTGCTCGCCACCGGAAATCACCTTGACGGATTTTTTTACTTCGTCGTTGGAAAACAGCATACGCCCCAGAGCCGCACGCACGGCCTGTTCGCCGTCGGCGGTCCATTGTGCCATCCAGTCGAACAGGATCATGTCGTCGGCAAAGTCATGGCTGTGATCCTGGGCAAAGTAACCCAGCTCGGCGGCTTCTGCCCATTTGACTGTGCCGCTGTCGGCGTTCAGATCGCCGGCCAGACAGCGTAGCAGGGTGGTTTTGCCGATGCCGTTGGGGCCGATGATCGCGACCCGTTCACCGGCTTCGATCTGCAGGTTGAGATCCTGGAACAGGGTCAGATCCTCAAACCCCTTGCCCAGCCCTTCCACAGTCACTGCCTGGCGGTGCAGTTTTTTGGTTTGCTCAAAGCGGATGTAAGGGCTGACCCGGCTGGAGGGTTTGACCTCTTCGAGCTGGATCTTGTCGATCTGGCGGGCCCGGCTGGTGGCCTGCTTTGCCTTGGAGGCATTGGCAGAGAAGCGGCTCACGAAGCTTTGCAGCTCGGCGATTTCCTTCTTCTTCTTGGCGTTGTCCGCATGCAGGCGTTCGCGTGCAGCGGTGGCAGCAGTCATGTACTCATCGTAGTTACCCGGGAACAGGCGAAGCTCGCCATAGTCCAGATCTGCCATGTGGGTACAGACGCTGTTCAGGAAGTGGCGGTCGTGAGAGATGATGATCATGGTGCTGGATCGCGCCACCAGAATATTTTCCAGCCAGCGAATGGTGTGGATGTCGAGGTGGTTGGTCGGTTCGTCCAGCAACAGCACGTCCGGGTCAGAGAAGAGTGCCTGGGCAAGCAATACCCGCAGTTTCCAGCCGGGGGCTACGGCGGTCATGGGGCCGGCGTGCTGTTCTTCCGGAATCCCGAGCCCAAGTAGCAGATCCCCTGCCCGAGCCTCTGCGGTATAGCCGTCCATTTCGGCAAATTTCATTTCCAGATCGGCCACCCGCATGCCGTCTTCTTCGCTCATTTCCGGCTGGCTGTAGATACGATCGCGCTCGGCTTTGACCTCGGCCAGTTCCGTGTGCCCCATGATCACGGTATCCAGCACGGTGTGTTCTTCAAACGCGAACTGGTCCTGGCGCAGCTTGCCGAGGCGGTCATTGGTATCAATCATGACCTGGCCACTACTGGGTTGCAGTTCGCCTCCCAGAATTTTCATGAAGGTGGATTTGCCGCAACCGTTGGCGCCAATCAGGCCGTAGCGGTTACCGTTGCCGAATTTCACGGAGACGTTTTCGAACAGCGGCTTGGCACCAAATTGCATGGTGATGTTGGCAGTAGAAATCAAAAGACAATCCTGTAGAAACGCAGCGGCAGGCGGGCCTGCACCGGGGTGAAAGAGGCGGCATTGTACCGGCTCGGGCAGCAAAACACAGGCCCGCCGGGCAGATCGCGGGCAGGTGTTCGATTTGCACCTACTCACGGGTATGATTGATGCCTTTGTGCTGAACCACTGAGGATCCCATGTTTGAGCTGACTGTGACGCCCCGTTTCTACGAAACCGACGCCTTTGGCCACGTGAATAACACGGTGGTGACGGGCTGGTTTGAAACCGCCCGCTCTCCGCTGTTTGAGCTGTTCAACACCGAAGGCAACAAGCCTGCAGAGTTGCCCCTGATCCTGGCCCGTATCGAAGTGGATTTTGTCGGGCAGATCTACTACGGCAGCGACGTGCTGCTGCGCACCGGCATTGAGCGGCTGGGGAACAGTTCCTTCGTGGTGCTGCATCAGGCATGGCAGAACGGCAAGCTGGTGGCGCGGGGCAAGGCCGTTCAAGTGCATTTCGAGCACGACAAGCAGGCGTCCTCGCCGATCCCGGTGGCATTCCGTCAGGTGCTGGAGCAGCATCTCGGAGCGTTGCCGGAGGAAAAGTCGCTGTGAGCGTTGAGTTATGCGCTGCGAGTAAGGTCAACAACCAGGGCATTGATGATAGAGAGGGCTCTGTGGTGGTCGTTCGGCCACGATGGTGCGTAGAGCCTTCCCCGCTCGCGGTGCAACCACTGCTCCCGCAGAGAGGGGATGCGATGCTCTGGGAGGTTCAGGTTTTGAATGTGGCGTCAGTCGAGCCCCTATCTCCCTCATAGGCACGGACATCATGGCGTCTTGACGCCATATCGCTACACTATTGCTCATCGCAAGAGCCACTTTCAGTGAGAGAGAGCCGAATGGCCTACCAGGGACAGAGCAACTTTGACCACCGTCAGCCGCGAAAAATAGGCGTGCTGATTACCAACCTGGGTACCCCTGATGCCCCGAAAACGGGTGCATTACGTCGTTACCTGCGTGAATTCCTGTCCGACCCGAGGGTAGTAGAAGTCCCTCGATTCATCTGGTTTTTCATTTTGAACCTGGTGATTCTGGTGATCCGCCCGCCGCGCTCTGCCCATGCCTACAGAACGGTATGGACCGACCAGGGGTCTCCGCTGCTGGTGCACAGTGAGAACCAGCTAAAGGGGATTCGTGAGCGCTTGCAGCAACAGTATGGTGACGATGTGGTGGTGAGGCTTGGCATGCGTTACGGCAATCCCTCTATTCCCAGCCAGCTGCAGGCAATGGAAGAGGAGGGCGTTCGGCAACTGCTGGTGCTGCCGTTGTACCCACAATATTCAGGGTCGACCAACGGCTCTACCTTTGATGCTCTGGCCAGGGACTTCATGCAGCGGCGCTGGTTGCCCGATCTGCGTTTTATCAGTCACTACCCTGACTACCCGCCTTATATCCAGGCTATGGCAGCTCATATTCGTGCTTTCCGGGAACGGCAGGGTTGTGCCGAGAAACTGATTTTCAGTTATCACGGCGTCCCCAGACGGTATCTGGATAATGGCGATCCTTACTTTTGTGAGTGCCATAAAACCTCCCGTTTATTGGCGGAAGCCCTTGGGCTCGGCCGCGACCAGTGGATGACGACATTCCAGTCCCGCTTCGGCCGTGAAGAGTGGCTTCAGCCCTACATGGATGCCACCATGAAATCATTGCCGGGAGAAGGCGTGAAGTCGGTACAGGTTTTTTGCCCTGGTTTTTCTGCGGATTGCCTGGAGACCATCGAAGAGATTGATGTGGAGAACCGCGGTTATTTTGAGGATGCAGGCGGGGAATCCTTTGCCTATATTCCTGCGCTCAATGCGGAGCCTGTGCATCTGGATGCACTCACCCGTTTGATTGAGGATAACCTGCAAGGTTGGCGCCAGGAGGATAATTCTGTGGCCGCGAGAGAGGGACGTGCTGCACGAGCGAACGCCATCGGTTAAGGCCTTTTACGGCGCAACAAAACACACCAAAACACCCGCCCGATTGGCGGGTGTTTTGCTATCAAGCCGGTGGTTGTTTACCGGACCCTTGGCGTTTTTTCAGGCTTTCAGCTGCCGGATCAGCTCGTCGGTGAACTCGGTGGTGCTGGCTCTGCCGCCCAGGTCCGGGGTGACTACATCGCCAGCTCCCACCACCTGCCGTACCGTACGGCGTAGCTGTTTTGCCTTGTCGTGCAATTCGATGTAGTCGAGCATCATGGCGCCAGCAAGAATAATGGCGGTAGGATTGGCGATACCCTTGCCTGCAATATCCGGCGCACTGCCATGCACAGCCTCGAACAGGCCACCGTGTTCGCCAATGTTGGCGCCGGGGGCTACACCCAGGCCGCCGATCAGGCCGGCGCACAGGTCAGAGAGAATATCGCCGAACAGGTTGGTGGTAACGATTACGTCGAAGCGGTGCGGGTTCATTGCAAGTTGCATGGCGGTGGCGTCTACGATCATTTCTTCGTGTTCCAGCGCCGGGTAGTCCTCACGAACTTTGCGAGCCACGTCAAGGAAGAGTCCTGAGGTGGATTTCATGATATTGGCCTTGTGCACCACGGTGACTTTCTTGCGGCCTTGCTTCATGGCCGTGTCGTAGGCGAAACGCAGCAGACGTTCGGATTCAGTGCGAGTGATTCTGCTGCGCAGTTCAGCGGTCTCTCCATCTTCACTGACGGTCTGCCCCAAGCCAGAATAAATCCCCTCAATGTTTTCCCGGATAGTCATGATATCCACGTTGTCGTAGCGCGATTTCACTCCCGGAATGGAGAGCGCGGGCCGCACATTGGCAAACAGGTCAAAGGTTTTGCGCAGGGTCACGTTCACGGAGGTGAAACCTCCCCCCACTGGCGTGGTGATGGGGCCTTTCAGCGCCAGACGGTTGCGCTTGAGGGTGGCCAGCGTCTCCTCCGGAACCAGATCCAGCCCCTTGTCCAGTGCGGTTTGCCCTGCGATGGCGTACTCAAAATCGAGTCCACAGTTCAGTGCATCCAGAACACGGACGGTGGCATCAACGATGTCGGGTCCGATGCCATCGCCGGGGATAACGGTTACGGTGTTGTCATTCATACGGGCTCCTGACTGCGGGGAAGGTGACGGGTGTGACCATTTTGCCCGCTCAAGGTTGCAAAATGAATGCCGACAAAGGTCGCAGGGCGCTCGGAGAAAGAGGGGGCCAGTGTTGTGAGAGGCTATATATGTGGACCGGGACCCTTTTCGGATAGCTCGTCACAGGGGTTGCGCAGTCGGCAGGCCTTGATGGAAAGACAGCCACAACCGATGCACTGATCCAGCTGGTGACGCAGGACGGTCAGATCATTGATGCGCTCATCCAGCTGCACGCGCCAGCGGGCGGACAGCCGTTTCCAGTCCCGGGCGGTGGGCGTTCTGCCATCGGGGAGTTCGCTCAGGGCCCCGGCGATTTCTGCCAGTGGAATGCCAATGCGTTGTGCCACCTTGATCACCGCCACCCGGCGCAAGACGTCCCGATGGTAGCGTCGCTGGTTGCCGGCACTGCGCTGGCTTTGAATCAGGCCTTTGGTTTCGTAGAAGTGCAGGGCAGACACCGCCACCCCACTGCGTTCCGCCACTTCACCTACGGTAAGTGCCTTGCCGTGATCTTCCGGATTGATACGCATAGTCTGGTCTCCGGGCCATGCTGTTCGCGTAAAACCTCAATGAATATTGAGGTTTTACGCGGGTGACCGGGAGGATGCAAGGCTCCCGGTCGTTGCGCAAACCGCGATGGCGGCGCATCCCGTTGTGGGAGATTGGTGTAGGGTACGGGCGGGCAAACACGAGGCCGGGGTAACGCAATGAAATGGATGATGGCTGTGTGGTTGGTGATGGCCCTGCCGATGGGGGTATCAGGCAAGCCGGCGGCACCGGTCGACTGGCAGCATTACCACAGCAAGGATGGCTGGTGGGTGGACCACCATTTTCTGCTGGTAGAGTCCCAGCAGTGGTTGACGCCATCGCAAGTGGATCAGCCAGCGTGGCAGCATGAGGTCTCGATTTCCGTGCCGTGGTCTGCCGCTTGTCCCGGCCGCGAGCGGGACGACCACACAGCGCTGGTGATCATCAGTGGTGGTGACCGGCCCGGAGCGGTGCTGCGGGAATCGCCCGGCAGCTTGTCCACGGTATTGGCGCTGATCTTCTGCCGGCCGGTGGTCGAGATACGCCAGGTGCCGAATCAGCCGTTGGTCTTCACTGCCGATGCCACGGCGACCCCCCGCCGCGAAGACAGCCTGCTGGCCTGGACGATGGACCGCGCCGCGCGAGTGGGCGATATGGCGCCTGTCCAGCACGCCATGGTCACAGCGGTGCGACGCTCTCTGGATGCGGTGCAGGCCTTCAGTGCGCAGCAGCCGGGGCTCGAGCCGGTAGTGGATTTTGCCCTGCTGGGGTCATCCAAGCGCGGCTGGACCGCCTGGCTGGTGGCCGCCCAGGACCCGCGTATTCGCGCGCTGGTGCCGGTCTCCATCGATATGCTCAACCTGGCGAAGCAGTTCGATCATCAGCATCGCGCTTACGGTGAATACACCCCGGCATTACGCGCCTTCAGTGAGCAGGGCATTGATTGCCTGATCCGGACAGGGCCCGGCAAGGCCATGTTGGCAACGGTGGATCCTTATGCGTTACGGGATCGATTGTCCTTGCCAAAGCTGGTGATCAACGCGTCCGGGGACGCCTACTTTGTCAGCGACAGCAGCCAGTTTTATTTTGCCGACATGGGGCCGAATCGCTGGCTGCGCTATACCCCCAATAGCGGCCATCGCCAGGGTGATAGCCTCGACCGGGTGGTGCGACTCAGTCAGGTGGCCAACTGGCTGGACGTTATTCTGGAGGGGCGAACGCCCCCCAATGTGAGCGCACAGCTGGAGAACCAGCAGTGGGTCATCACCCCGTCAGAACCGCCGCGATCCATGCTGCTGTGGCAGGCGGTGAACCCCTCCGCACGGGATTTTCGCCAGCAGAGTATCGGTAATGGCTGGCACGCCACCGAGCTGGATGCGGATGATGACGGGCGTTACCGGGTTGACCTGCCTGACCCGGACAAGGGCTACCAGGCCTGGTTTGTCGAGGCGCGTTTTGGTGGTTGGCTGGCAATCAACCAGCAGGTGGTGACCACCGATATTCAGGTCAGGCCACAGGCCTTGCCTTATCCTCCACGCGAGTGTGATTCGCACCGCGCTGACATGGATCCATGACATAATGTGCGCCCGAGGAGAAAAGCCATGACAGCTGTTATTTCCGTTCAAGGCCTCAACAAGGTTTATGGTTCCGGGTTTCAGGCCCTGAAGAATGTGGATCTGGATATCCAGGCCGGTGAAATCTTTGCTCTGCTGGGCCCCAACGGGGCAGGCAAGACTACCCTGATCAGTATTATCTGCGGCATTGTGAATCCGTCTGAAGGCACGGTGCTTGCCGATGGCCACGATATCGTCAAGGACTACCGGGCGGCGCGCAGTGCCATTGGCCTGGTGCCACAGGAGTTGTCCACCGATGCGTTTGAAACGGTGTGGGCCACGGTGAGTTTCAGCCGCGGTTTGTTCGGCAAACCGCGCAACGATGCGCACATCGAGAAAGTTCTTAAATCCTTGTCGTTGTGGGACAAGAAGGACAACAAGATCATCACCCTGTCCGGCGGCATGAAGCGTCGTGTGATGATTGCCAAGGCGTTGTCCCACGAGCCGAAAATCCTGTTTCTGGACGAGCCTACCGCCGGTGTGGATGTGGAGTTGCGCCGTGAAATGTGGGAGATGGTACGCCAGCTCCGCGAGCAGGGGGTGACGATTATCCTGACGACCCACTACATCGAGGAAGCCGAAGAAATGGCGGACCGGGTCGGGATTATCAACCGTGGGCAAATCATTCTGGTGGATGACAAGGCGCGCCTGATGGAAAAACTGGGCCGCAAACAATTGACGGTGCAGTTGGCCGAACCTTTGTCCGCTTTGCCGGGCTCGCTGAATTACGAATCCCTTGAGCTCAGCGATGACGGCTATGCCATGGTGTACACCTACGATGCCAATCAGGAGAGCACCGGGATTGCCGAGCTGCTGCGCAAGCTCAGTGATGAAGATATCGAGTTCAAGGACCTGCATTCCCGGCAGAGCTCACTGGAAGATATCTTTGTGGATCTGGTGAACAGCACCGCGTCAGCACAATCGGGGAGCGCCCAATGAAAGTGAATTTTTACTCCATCAAGGCGATTTATACGTTTGAAATGGCGCGTACCTGGCGAACCTTGATGCAGAGTATTGCCTCGCCAGTGATTTCCACGTCGCTCTACTTCGTGGTGTTCGGCTCTGCCATTGGTTCGCGCATGGTGGAGATTGATGGTGTCAGCTACGGTGCGTTCATCATTCCCGGGTTGATCATGCTGTCCCTGATGACACAGAGCATTTCCAATGCGTCATTCGGCATTTATATGCCTACCTTCTCGGGTACCATTTATGAAGTGCTTTCGGCACCGGTTTCCTACGTGGAAATTGTTATTGGCTATGTGGGCGCCGCGGCGACCAAGTCCACTATCCTGGGTATCCTGATTCTGATCACTGCCCGGTTGTTTGTGGATTATGAAGTGCAGTATCCGGTGCTGATGATCAGCTTTCTGTTGTTGACTGCGATCACCTTCAGCCTGTTCGGTTTTATCATTGGGGTATGGGCTGATACGTTTGAAAAACTGCAAATCATCCCGTTGATGATCATTACCCCGCTTACCTTCCTCGGTGGGAGTTTTTATTCCATCGATATGCTGCCGCCATTCTGGCAAACGGTGACGCTTTTCAATCCCGTGGTGTACCTGATCAGCGGTTTCCGCTACAGCTTTTTTGGGACTGCTGATGTCCATATCGCCGTCAGTCTGGGGATGACCGGGTTGTTCCTGGCCATTTGTCTTGGCCTGGTGTGGTGGATCTTCAAAACCGGTTATCGGCTCAAGAGCTGAGTATTGCGGTTCGGGCACAAACCGAGCCAGATTCGGACCGATAAAAAAGAGGCCGCGTCCAGGGATGGAGGCGGCCTCTTGCGTTTGCCATGGGCCAGATCAGGCGCTGATCTGTTCGCCACGTAATTTCGAAACGTCCGCTTTGGGCGGGGCGCCGAACATGCGGCTGTACTCACGGCTGAAATGGGAGGGGCTTTCATAGCCGACCCGGTAGCTGGCGGTGGCCGCCTCCAGCCCTTCCGTCAGCATCAGGCGACGGGCTTCATGCAGGCGCAGTTTCTTCTGGAACTGCAGCGGTGACATGCGGGTAACCTGTTTGAAACTGTGAAACAGGCTGGACTCGCTCATGTTGGCAGAGTCGGCCAGTTCCTTGACCCGCAGGGGTTCAGCGTAGCGATCCTTGAGGGTCGAAATAACCCGGGAAATGCGATTGGCCTGGGAATCGGCAGCAACAAACTTGCGCATCCGTGGTCCCAGTTCGCCGATCAGGGAACGGTAAATGATTTCCCGCCGAGCCAGTGGTGCCAGTACCGGAACGTCTTCAGGTGAATCCAGTAATCCGAGCAGGCGGTACAGGGCGCCCTGCATGGCCGGGTCCATCTGTGTCATGCACAGGCTGCAGCCCATTTCGGAGCAGCTGGCATCGGGATCCATCTGTGCCACCCGGTCACCGAGCTCCAGCACCAGATCGGTGACTTCCTGGGGATCAATGCTGATTTTGGCGGCCAGATAGGGACGGGCTTCACAGGCATCCACAATCTGGCCCAGCACCGGCAGATGCACCGAGTTGGCTAAATAGCTCATGGGGCCGTAGACAATTTCCCGGTCGCCCAGCGTAACGGTCTTGGTGCCCTGGAGAATAAAAATCAGCGAGGGATCGTACACCGTGGAATTGCAGCTGGTGAGGCCATCTGAACGGTACAGGGAGACACCTTCAATCGGGGTCTCGTGCATGCCGGGCTCACGGGCCCATCGTTCGACTACCTGGGTCAGTTGCTGCTGAGGCGTGGCGCTGAGATTTCTGGGTAATTCAGGGGTGCGTGATGTCATGGTGGCCTCCTGTGGCAGCCAGTATAGGGCTGGCTGGGTCGGGCTGTGTCCCCATTCAGACATTTTCTGCAGAAATAGGCAATGACTGCGCAGAAACTGGCAAGCGGACTTTATCTGACCGCAGGAATGGGCAGTCGATTGTGCCTGGCGCCTGTGTCTCGAATTCGCACGTGGATTTCCTTTCTTGTGTCCGTATGCCCCATTTTTAGCGGGATTTTCCGGTTTTTTAACGGTTTTCCCTCTAAGAAAGACGGCGCCGGCCGTGGTCACTTACCTGAAACTCTAGCGTCACCGTGGCGTAACTCGGGACGAAATTGGTCCCCTGATGAGGCGCTGATTCTTTGCCAAAACAGAAATGGGCAATCATAGAACAGGAACCCGCTACCCGGATTCCTGCTCCCGGGCCTACGCTTTCGCTCCAGGGTTGCATGACGGGCGGTTGGAAATTCTTGCCGCAGCCTGCGCAGCCATTCTTCGCCTCTTCGACATGCGTTCCATGTTTTTGCCCGTCACAGCAACAGGCAAAAACAATGTTGACCTCAAGCTAGCTTGAGGAAATAGAGTGCGCAGTCATAGCAGATTGGTCTGCTTTGTACGTGGGCGATCGGGATTGTCGAAATGGGCAGGCCGGTTGGACTCACAAAGAGTGATAGCGGGAGTCACGGAAATGGAAACGATAAGTGGAGAAACGGCCACTGGGGCCGGGTTGTACTGGGGTGTTTTCGCGGCACTGATGGCGGTGATTTTTCTGGCGGGTTGTGATGCCCGAAGTGAAGCCGGGCAACAGCCAATGCCGGCACCGGAGGTTGATGTGGCAAACGTGATAGCAGAACCGGTGACCCTGTGGGAGTCCTTTACCGGGCGGGTGGTGTCACCGGAAACGGTGGAGTTACGGCCCCGAGTCAGTGGGTATATTGACAAGGTTGCCTTCGAGGAAGGGGCGCTGGTCGAGGAGGGCGATCTGCTTTTCCAGATTGATCCCCGCCCTTACCAGGCACGGGTGCAAGCCGCTCGTGCGCAGCTGGAGCAGGCACGCAGCCGTTTGACCCAGGCGCGTAGTGAGGCCGTGCGAGCCAGCACCTTGCTGGAAAGCCGGGCCATTTCCCAGGAAGAGTATGACCAACGCAGCACTGCGTTGCTGAGTGCCAAGGCGTTGGTCAATGCGGCGCAGGCGGCGCTGGATACCGCCGAGCTGGATCTTCAGTACACCCGTGTGACGGCACCGGTGAGTGGCCGGGCAGGCCGCGCCATGGTCACTCGCGGCAACCTGGCCAACGCGGACCAGACACTGCTGACCACGGTGGTATCGGTGGACCCCTTGCACGTGTATTTCGAGGCCGACGAACAATCTGCCCTGGAAAGTCAGCCGGTGCTGGCGTTGGCTCCGTCGCCGACGGTACGCATCGGGCTGGCAGGGGAGAGTGGCTATCCCCATCGGGGCACGCTGGATTTTATCGACAACCGTCTGGATCGCAGCACCGGGACCTTGCAGTTCCGCGCGGAGCTGGCCAATCCGGATGGCATTTTTAAGCCCGGCCAGTTCGCCCGTGTTGAAATGCCTGTGGCAAAGCTGGATCAGGCCGTGATGGTGAACCGCAAGGCGGTGTTGACTGACCAGAACCGTCGTTTCGTCTACGTGGTGGCCAGCGACAATACCGTGGCGAGGCGGCAGGTCGAAACCGGACGGCAGGTCGATGATCTGCAGGTGATTCGTCGTGGTTTGCAGCAGGGTGACCAGGTGATCGTCAACGGTCTCCAGAAAGTGTTTGGTGATGGCATGCCGGTACAGCCCAGACAGGTAGCGATGCGTGAATCTGCCGCCCCGGCTGGCCAGGCCAGTGCCATCGCCGCAGCACAACCCTGAGACACGCGACCCCCTAATTTCTCATCCACATTGGCGATCAGGCTGGCCTTTGCCGGCCTGACGCAATAACTCCGGGAACGACACAATCCGGCAGGCTCGCGCCTGGCCGGCAGGAGGCGTATTGCCATGAATTTTTCACGATTCTTTGTCGACAGGCCGATTTTTGCCGCGGTGTTGTCGATCATCATTTTTGCGGTAGGGGCCATCTCGATCCCCAGTCTGCCCATCAGTGAGTACCCGGAAGTGGTGCCACCTTCTGTGGTGGTGCGTACGGTCTATCCGGGCGCCAACCCCAAGGTCATTGCGGAAACCGTGGCAACGCCCCTGGAAGAAGCGATCACCGGGGTGGAAGGCATGATGTACCTGAAGTCGGTAGCGGGCTCCGACGGGGTGCTGCAGATGACGGTGACATTCCGTCCGGATATTGATGCCGATGATGCCACCGTGCGGGTGCAGAACCGGGTCAGCCAGGCCCTGGCGCGGCTGCCGGAAGATGTTCGCCGGCAAGGCGTTACCACGCAGAAACAGTCGCCCACCTTCCTGATGGTGGTGCATCTGACCTCGCCGGATGGCCGTTACGATACGCTTTACCTTCGCAACTATGCGCGCTTGCATGTGCGTGATGTGCTGGCCCGGATTCGCGGCGTGGGCGAAGCGCAGATTTTCGGGGGTGGCGATTACGCCATGCGTGCCTGGCTGGACCCCGACAAGGTTGCCGCACGGGGGCTGACCGCCAGCGATGTGGTCGGCGCCATGCGCGAACAGAATGTGCAGGTGTCCGCCGGTCAGCTGGGCGCGGAACCCATGCCCGGCAGTGACTTCCTGACCCTGATCAACGCGCAGGGGCGGTTAAGCACGCCGGAAGAATTTTCCGATATCGTGATCAAGAGCGGTGCCTCGGGCGAAATCGTGCGGCTGTCGGATGTGGCCCGGCTGGAACTGGGGGCAGGGGACTACACGCTGCGCTCGCAACTGGACAGCAAGGATGCCGTGGCCATTGGTATTTTCCAGTCCCCCGGGGCCAATGCGCTGGAGATCCGTGAGCAGGTGATTGCCGCCATGGACGAAATCGCCACCCGCTTTCCTGAGGGGGTGAAGTACGAAACGGTGTATGACACCACGATTTTCGTCAGTGATTCCATCAAGTCGGTTATCCAGACCCTGCTGGAAGCCGTGTTGTTGGTAGTGCTGGTGGTCACCCTGTTTTTACAGACCTGGCGAGCCTCGATCATTCCATTGCTGGCGGTACCTGTGTCGGTGGTCGGGACTTTCGCTGCGCTTTATTTGCTGGGGTACTCGATCAATACCCTGACCCTGTTCGGACTGGTGCTTGCCATTGGTATCGTGGTGGATGACGCCATCGTGGTCGTGGAGAACGTGGAGCGCAATATCGAAGAGGGGCTGGCGCCCCTGGCCGCTGCGCACCAGGCCATGAAAGAAGTGTCCGGGCCCATTGTGGCCATTGGTTTGGTGCTGTGTGCGGTCTTTGTGCCGATGGCGTTTCTGGATGGGGTGACCGGGCAATTCTACCGGCAGTTTGCGGTGACCATTGCCATCTCCACGGTGATTTCCACCATTAATTCCCTGACCCTGTCACCGGCGCTGGCGGCCATGTTGCTCAAGCCTCATGACGCGCCCAAGGACCGACTGACGCGCATTATCGATAGCTTGTTTGGCTGGATCTTCCGGCCCTTCAACCGGTTCTTCAATGCCAGTTCACAGCGCTACGAGAGCGGTGTTTCGCGCTCGTTGCATCATCGTGGCGTGGTGTTTGTGATTTATGCCTTGTTGCTGGCCAGCACCGGTTTGATGTTCAAGGCTGTTCCGCCTGGCTTTATTCCCATTCAGGACAAACTGTATCTGATTGCCGGGGTGAAATTACCGGAAGGGGCATCTCTGGAACGAACTGATCAACTGCTGCAACAGGTGGTGGATATCGGCCTGGACACCGAGGGTGTCGCCCATGCGGTGGCGTTTCCCGGGCTGAATGCCCTGCAGTTTACCAACACCTCCAATACCGGTTTGGTGTTCTTTCCGCTGGCGCCTTTTTCAGAACGCAGCCGCACTGCCGAACAGATCAATGCCGAGATCAACCAGAAAGTGGGCGCGTTGAAAGAAGGGTTTGCGTTTTCCTTCATGCCGCCACCGATTCTGGGCCTGGGTAACGGATCCGGCTACCAGATGTTTATCGAGGACCGCGGCAACCTGGGCTATGGCGCGCTACAGGATGCGGTTAATGCCTTCCAGGGGGCGGTATCCCAGACCCCGGGCATGGGGTTCCCGATTACCAGTTACCAGGCCAATGTGCCGCAGCTGAATGCCGAGGTGGATCGTCTCAAAGCCAAGGCCCAGGGAGTGCCGTTGACGGAGTTGTTCGATACCTTGCAGACCTATCTCGGGTCCAGCTACGTGAACGACTTCAACCGCTTTGGCCGCACCTGGCAGGTCGTGGCCCAGGCCGATGCGCCGTTCCGTGACAGCGTCGAGGATATCGCCAACCTCAAGACCCGCAATGTGAACGGCGAGATGGTGCCGATCGGTTCCATGGTCACTATCAGCGAAGATTTCGGACCGGATCCGGTGTTGCGCTACAACGGTTACCCGGCCGCTGACCTGGCCGGCGAAGCAGACCCGCGGTTGCTGTCATCGGCTCAGGCCATGGCGGTTCTCAATGGCATTGCCGAGCAGGTTCTGCCTGCGGGGATGAGTTTTGAGTGGACCGACCTGAGTTACCAGCAGGCCACCCAGGGCAATGCCGCCTTGCTGGTCTTCCCACTCTCGATCCTGTTGGTGTTTCTGGTGCTGGCGGCCCTGTACGAAAGCTGGACGTTGCCACTGGCGGTGATCCTGATCGTACCGATGTGCATGCTGTCTGCGTTGATGGGGGTGTGGTTCTTCGGTGGCGACAACAACATTTTCGTCCAGGTGGGTCTGGTGGTGTTGATCGCATTGGCTTGCAAGAACGCCATCCTGATTGTGGAGTTCGCCCGCGAACTGGAGATGGAAGGCAAAAGTGTGGTGGATGCCGCGCTGGAAGCCTGCCGCCTGCGTTTACGGCCGATCATCATGACTTCCATCACGTTCACTGCCGCGGTGCTGCCGCTGGTGCTGGGCAGTGGTGCCGGGTCTGAAGTGCGTCAGGCCCTGGGTATCGCGCTGTTCTTCGGCATGCTGGGGGTGACCCTGTTCGGTCTGTTCCTGACACCGGTTTTCTATGTGGTGTTGCGCAAGCTCGCTGGCAGCAAGCCGCCGGTAGCCCATGACCCTGACACCACGCCAGCCCTGTCTGACGGCAATCACTGAGACATGATGAAGGAAAGCAACATGACTAGATCATCAATGCTTGCGGCGTTCCTGCTGTTGTCAGGTTGCGCGGTGGGTCCGGACTACCAGGTGCCGGAGACGCCGGCGCCGGCCCATTTTCAGGCGCCTCACGATGGCGGGGCCTTTGCGGACGTCGAGCAGCAATTCTGGCAGGGGTTTGATGACCCGCTACTGTCAGAGCTGCTCAACCTGACCCTGGCCGACAACCTGGATTTGCAGGTGGCACTGGCACGATACGAGCGCTCTGCGGCGTTGCTGTACGGTGCCCGCCGTGAGCAGTGGCCGTCACTGACGGCGTCGGCAGCGGGGGCAGAGCAGCACCTGTCAGCGGTGGAGCAGCTGGGTGGCCCAGAGCGGGTGGAGCGCTACCAGGCAGGGCTGAATGCCAGCTGGGAGCTGGACCTGTTTGGGCGCTTGCGTCGGGCCAGTGAATCGCAGGCGGCAGAACTGCAGGCCACCGGTGCGGATCTGGCGGCGCTACAGGTGGTTCTGGCAGGACAGGTGGCCAACACCTATTTCAACATGCGTGGCTTGCAGCAGCGTTTACAGGTGGCCAACCAGAACGTGACGTTGCAGGAAGAGACGCTGGCCATTGTCACGGCCCGGGCCGATGCCGGTCGGGCGACGGAATTCGACAAGGTTCGGGCGCGGGCCCAGCTGGCGCGCACACGAGCCGCCCTCCCGGAGCTGGAGGCGGCGCTGCGCGCGGACATGCATCGTCTTGCCGTTCTGACCGGGCAGCCCCCGGCGGCCTTGCTGGAGCGTTTGGTGCCGCTCAAGCCGTTGCCCGGCAGTGTCCCGGTGATTCCGGTGGACAGCCCCGGTGATGTGCTGCGCCGGCGGCCGGACATCATCGCTGCCGAACGTCGCCTGGCGGCGGCAACGGCACGCATTGGTATCGCCACCGCTGACCTGTATCCGCGCTTCACGCTGAGCGGGTTGTTGGGCTCGGTGGCTGCCGAGCCGGGTGACCTGTTTCAGGGAGCATCGGAGTCGCGCCAAGTCGCACTGGGGGTGGACTGGACCTTTTTGGATTACGGCAAGGTGCGGGCGCGTATTGATGCTCGAGATGCCGAAGGCCAGGCCGCGCTGGCGTCCTATCAGCAAGCCGTGCTGGCGGCACTGGAAGAAACAGAAAACCGGTTGGTCCGTTATCAGCAACTGCAGACACGGGTTTCGCGTCTTGCCTCGGCGTCAGAGGATGCCCGGCAGGCCGCCGCACTGGCCCGCACCCGCTACGAGCGGGGCTTTATTGGCTACTTTGAAGTGCTCGATGCGGAGCAGGAGCTGACCGAAATCCGTGACGCAGAGGTGCGCAGCCGCACCGATCAGGTCAAGGCCATGGTGGATGTCTATCGTGCCCTGGCGGGGGCGCCGGCCCCGGCCGTGCCCAAGACATAGATCACGGCGCTGGCAGCGCTGACCGCAAAAGGCGAGCCGCGAGCGAATCCCGTATCATGGGTTCGCTGCTCGCCTTTTTTATTGCTGACGGACCCGCCCCATGATTGTTCGTGATCGCCCCAATGCTATTGCCCTGCTGTTTACCCTGCGAGGATCAGTGGTGCCGGAAATCCTGCCGCACATTGTCTGTGTGGCGTTGTTCTCGGTGGTATGGACTGCGCTCAGTCGCTGGCATGTGGTGGAGCTGGGCAGTCTGACGATCATGCCGGTGACATTGCTCGGGATTGTGCTGTCCATCTTGCTGGGCTTTCGCAACAACGCTTCCTATGACCGTTGGTGGGAAGCGCGCAAACAGTGGGGGCAGATGGTCTACGAGATTCGCAGTCTGGCCCGGGCCAGTCGGGCGTTGCTGGCAGAGGCGCCACGACGGCGTTTATTGCACCAGATGCTTGCCCATGCCCATGCGCTGAAAGGCCAGCTGCGGGAAGAAGATGGCATGGCAGAGGCGGCGCGCTGGTTGTCGGAGCAGGACAGCGAGACACTGGCCGGCAAGCAGAACCGGGCCGATGCAATTCTGGCACTGGCCGGTGAGGGGCTGGCAGTGCAACACCAGAGCGGCGCGCTCGACAGTGTGGCGTTCAAGGTGCTGGATGAGAGACTGACTGCGATCAGTGGCATCCAGGCGGCCTGCGAGCGCATTGCCTCTACCCCTCTGCCGTTTGCCTACACCCTGCTGGTGCACCGCACTGCCTACGTCTATTGCTACCTGTTGCCGTTTGTTCTGGTCGGGGCGTTGGGGTGGGCGACGCCGGTGATGGTGGCAGTGGTCGCGTATACCTTCTTTGGCATCGACCGATTGTCAGAACATCTTGAAACCCCGTTTGGCCGGGACCCGAATGATTTACCGCTGGATGCGCTGTGCCGGATCCACGAAATCTCGGTGGCCGAAGCGTTGGGAGACACGGCACCGGAGCCGTTGCCGGTAAAGGATTTCCAACTGCAGTAATCCGTTACCACGGATGTCTGTCAGAAAGGCTCAGGTACTGCCGCTTGCCTGACTGCCGAGGGCGATGTCCAGGCAAGCGGTGCAAGGCAGTGATCAGATGACCTCAAAGGTCATGCCGGCGTGGGCTTGCAACCGTGACAGCAGTTTTTCGCCCAGCAGCGAAGAGGTCGTCCAGAAGCCGCCGGGGGCATCGTCCGGGATGTCCTTGGCCAGACAAGCGCCGGCTTGTCCCAACAACTTGGCAGTGGAGCCGTAACCCGGATCCGCATCGCCAGTGACCTTGACGGTAAGGGTGTCGCCCTGATCCGTGTGTCCGGCCAGACGAATATCATAAAAACCGGCTTTCTGGGCTTCCGGGCTGGGACCTTCTCCGGGCTGAGGCACCACAAACTTGTTCAGCGCCCAGCGGGTAGGTGCCAGCGCGGCAGCACCGAAGAACAGACCGGTTCCGACGCCGATACCCAGGGCTTTTAGCCGCCCGCCGATACCATCGCCGGTAAGCATGCCCTCGTTATAGGTCATGGCGGGGCTATAGCCGTTGAGGGCATTGGAGCGATGCACGATACGACTGTTGATGGCATCCATGACAAACGGTGCCACCCAGGCGCGAAAGTCGTCGTCGTATTCGGGCATGGCAATACTGTGCTGGCGGGCCGTCAGGCCATGGTCCGCCGGGCATAGCAGGTAAGGGTTAGCCAGCTTGCGGCGCAGCTCCGGGTCGCCAGCGGCTTCTTCGGCAATGTTCATCATGCTGGCCACGGTGCCACCCGATACGCCGCCTTTGGCTACCTTGACGCGCATGCCAACGCGCGTCGCCGGTGCGTTGAATTGCTTTTTCGCCTGTTGCTGAAGGAAAAAGACGCCCATGTCAGAAGGAATGGAGTCGAAACCACAGCAATGCACAATGCGGGCTCCGCTGGCTTTGGCGGCGGCTTCGTATTTTTCCAGCATGTCGGCGATCCATTGCGCTTCGCCGGTGAGATCGCAGTAATCCGTGCCCGTGCTCGTGCAGGCACGAATCATGGGTTCGCCGTACAGTGCGTAGGGTCCTACCGTGGAAATCACCACGGCGGTGTTCGCACACAATGCTTCCAGGCTGGCATCGTCATTGGCGTTGGCGGTGATCAGTGCAAGTTTGTCCGCCTTGCTGCCGAGAGCTTCTTTGACCTGCTGCAATTTGGTTTCAGAGCGTCCTGCCGCAGCCCATTTGAGTTCGCCATCCACACCATAGGTATCAGTCAGGTACTGGCACAGAATCTGGCCCACAAAGCTGGTGGCACCGAAGACAATCACGTCATAGGTTGAATCACTCATGAGAACTCCCTTGGCGAATGAATACAAAGAAAGTCAGCCTACCCATTGTTGCTGTGAATGTATGTGGCAATTGTGCCAAAAAGGCCGATTTTGCCTGGAGAGTGTCGCGATTGGCGTGTTGGTCTGGAGTCCGTTGTCTGGGATCCTTCTGGTCGGGGCGCGGTTACAAAAAACAGTTGCCGCGCTCAGGTGGTTGCGTTGCTATAGGCAGTACATTCCAGAAAACGGTCGGGAGAGCGGTATGGCGAACCACAAGAAGCCGGAGGTGGATGTTCTTATCATTGGTGCGGGCCTGTCCGGAGTCGGTGCGGCTTGCCACCTGCAGCGCGAATGCCCGCAAAAAACCTTCATGCTGATCGAGCGGCGCAAGGCCATCGGTGGCACCTGGGACCTGTTCCGCTATCCGGGTATCCGGTCTGATTCCGATATGTTCAGTTTTGGCTACGGATTTCGACCCTGGAATGAATTCAAGGTGCTGGCCGATGGTGCTTCGATTCGGGATTATATTCGCAATACCTCTGATACTTTTGAGATCACCCCGCACATTCGTTTTGGCCGCAAAACCCTCAACGCCGACTGGTCCGCGGAGCAGCAATGCTGGACGGTGTCGATGGTGAATGAAGATAACGGCGAAGAGGAGACGGTGACGGCCCGTTTTCTGATTGGTTGTACTGGCTATTACAACTATGACAAAGGCTATTTGCCGGATTTCCCGGGACAGGAACGTTTTGCCGGGCAATGCATTCACCCCCAGCAGTGGCCTGAGGGGCTGGACTATGCCGGCAAGAAAGTGGTGGTGATTGGCAGTGGTGCCACCGCGGTGACGTTGGTGCCTGCCATGGCTGGTGAGGCGGCTCATGTGACCATGTTGCAGCGCTCTCCATCGTATATTTTTTCACTGCCTTCGCAGGACAAGCTGTCTGAGTGGCTGGAAAAGTTTCTGCCTCCCGATTGGGTCTTTGGGCTGGCTCGCTGGCGAAATATCAAACTGCAACGATTGCTGTACCGGGCAGCAAAACGCTATCCCAACCCGGTGCGACGTGTGTTGCTGGGAAATGTGAAACGGCAACTCAAGGGGCAGGTCGACATGGCCCATTTTTCCCCCCGCTATATGCCCTGGGATGAGCGGCTGTGCGCGGTGCCGGATGGTGACCTGTTCAACGCCTTGAGAGAAGGCAAGGCGTCGGTGGTCACGGACCAGATTGAGACCTTTACCGAAACGGGCATCCAGTTGCAGTCCGGGCGGCAGCTGGAGGCCGATATCATCGTCACGGCTACCGGTCTGAATTTACAGGTGCTGGGAGGGATGACGTTGAGTCTTGACGGAGCCCCGGCTGACGTCAGTGAGCGGCTGACCTACAAAGGCGTGTTGCTGGAAGGCATGCCGAACATGGCCTGGATATTCGGGTATACCAATGCCTCCTGGACCCTGAAGGCAGATATCGCCTCGGCCTATGTTTGCCGCTTGTTGAATCATATGGAGCTGGAGGGGCACGGGGTGGCGGTGCCAAACGCCGATGACACCCTGAAACGGGATGACACCTCTATCATGGATGCGCTTGCGTCGGGGTATGTGAAGCGTTCCAGCCACAAGCTGCCGCGTCAGGGGCGACACCATCCCTGGAAAGTCATGAACCACTATGCCCGTGACCGGCACATGCTGCTGGAAGAACCGGTGGAGGACGGTGCGCTCCATTTTTATTGAAATGGAGGCGGGCTCGTGCGGGAGCTAGCCACAGCATTTCTTGAATTTTTTCCCGCTGCCACAGGGGCAGGGGTCATTGCGGCCTGGCTTCAGGGGGGTGACAGAAGGCTTGCCCGCCAGATAAAACCAGTGCCCGCCTTCGCGAACAAAGCGTGAAATTTCTTCCAGTACACTGAATGTTTGCCCGATCCGGCAGATGGCGCGAAAGTGGACGCTGCCATTGTCGCCGTCTTCATCGCTGTCCAGGATATCAAGATTGACCCAGTGCTCGTCGCTATCCAGCGACAGGTTGGTGGGGCGAGTCTCGGTATGCCAGCTGCGGCTCAGGTAATCGGTGTCTCCCCGGGCAAAGGCGCAGAATCGTGAACGCATAAGCGCTTCCGGATGGCTGGCGGGGTGCCCCTGGTGGAGTGGCTGGCAGCAGTCGGCATAGTCACGACCGGAGCGGCATTCACACCGAGTCATTGGTTTGTCTCCCGCAGGTATTTCTCGATGGCAAAGACATGCTCATCGCTGGCCTCCAGTTGCCGCAGCGCGTCTGCCAGCTGCAGCAGGTAATCACGGTTGCTGCCACTGGGGCCGTGGCTGCGGGCAATATGCTCGGCAATGGCCTTCTCATCGGACTCCCCAAGGAAGGCAGCGTTATCTGCCGTAGCGATATACACCAGCCCCTCGGCCTGCTGGTTGTCTGCAAAGGTCATGGTCGTCTGGAAGCGCAGATAGCCGTTTTTCTCCCGATGATCCAGATGCCCGAATGTGTCCGGGGTGATGCGGTAGGCCATGCCCACGCAGGCGGTGCCGGGGCTCTCGATCAGGGTAACGACCCGGCCGGGAAGCTCCGGAGTGCCTCGGTGGTCATGTGAGCCCTGCCAGAACCGGCGTGTCCAGCCCTGGATGGTGGCGGGGCGGCGCTCGAGAAAAGGAAAGTCCGCCTTGTAGATCAGTGATCCGTAGCCAAACAACCACACTGGTTGGTGAGGGTCGAGAGTGTGCCGACGGCGATTTTCTTCTGAGGTGTCCAGCATGAAATTGATCCCGGTTCGTTCCCTTCACGATGGGGGCGCTATACTGGCCGCACATTCTGACGGGCAATGGGAACAGACATGAAAGATGTGCGCGAAGAGTATCATGCCGACGGGCTGACGGAAGCCTCTCTCCATGATGATCCGCTGGAACAGGCCCGGCGCTGGGTCGATGAGGCGATAGAGGCTGCCCTGCCTTTACCTAACGCCATGACACTGGCGACGGTCAGTGCCGATGGTCAGCCGTCGTCGCGGGTTGTGCTGCTCAAGGGTATTGAGGCTGGGGGGTTTACTTTCTTTACCCACTACGACAGTCGCAAGGGAGAAGAGATCGCTGTCAATCCGAAGGTGTCTTTTACCATGTTCTGGCAGCCGTTTGATCGCCAGATGATTGTGATCGGCGAGGCGCACAAGGTCGACCAGCAAGAATCGGACAGTTATTTCGCTTCCCGTCCCTATGCCAGTCAGATCAGTGCGGCAATTTCCCCCCAGAGCCGGCCGGCCAGTCGTGCATGGCTGGAAGACGAAGTGGCACGCCTTGAGCAGGCGTTCCCCTCTGCGCCGGTCCCACGCCCTGCCCAGTGGGGCGGATACCGAATTGTTGCTCACGAAATACAGTTTTGGCATGGCCGTCCGAGCCGCCTGCATGACCGCTTCCGTTATCAGAGGCAGGAGGACGGAAGTTGGTTGCGGGAACGCCTTGCTCCCTGAGC
This sequence comes from Alcanivorax sp. P2S70, assembly GCF_000475295.1. Classification (NCBI taxonomy): domain Bacteria; kingdom Pseudomonadati; phylum Pseudomonadota; class Gammaproteobacteria; order Oceanospirillales; family Alcanivoracaceae; genus Alcanivorax; species Alcanivorax sp. P2S70. The sequence goes on along the minus strand of NZ_AXBZ01000013.1, from coordinate 4,306 downwards.
AGGCAGGTTGCTGTCGTGGCTTTTCTGTGTGGCTCTAGTAAGCTTTGCAGCGGTACCGGGACAAGGTAGTAACGTTGAAAATACTGATAGTAGATGATCACAGGCTATTCGCTGACGCCTTGAGTATCACCCTGAAAAATGCGTATCCGGAAGCGGACATTACTACCTGTGAGCAACCGCGATGGTTGCTGGAAAACCGACAGCAGCTGCCGCAATTCAATCTGGTTATCCTGGACCAGGCCATGCCTGACCTCGATGGGCTCAGCCTGCTGGGTGTCGTGGGCCGGTTGATGACAGATGCCAAGGTGCTTGTCTGCTCCGGATCCGCAACAGAAGTGACGGTGCGTCGTGCCCTGCAGTTGAAGGTGAATGGGTTCGTGGACAAGAGCGAACCTGTGGAGAAAATCCTGCTTGCCATCAGGGAGGTGATGGCGGGTCGTAGTTATTACTCCGAGTCATTTCGGTTGATGGCAGGAAACGCGGCAGAGGAAACCCTGACACTGACCCGGCAGCAGTTGGCGATCCTGGCCATGTTGCAGGAAGGGCATGGTAACAAGGAAATTGCACGTCAGTTGTTCGTCAGCGTGAATACAATCAAGACACACCTGCGACTCCTGTATGAAAAGCTGGAGGTATCCAACCGTACGGCATGCATCGACAAGGCGAGAAACCTCGGGCTTATCTGATCCTTGCCAGCCGTTACTTCTCTCTCAGCATGTCTTCCAGTTTCTGGATCAACGTGTCTGCGGCCACCGGCTTGAACAGGACATGCCTCTCATTCGGTAAAGCCTGAATGAAACCGGGGTCGGTATTGCCGGTAATAATCAAGGTGGGTACCGATTGGCGAAACCTGGCGCTGATCGCTTCAATGACGGAACCTGCGTTGGTGTCAGGCCCGATCTGATCATCGGTGATGACCAGCGAAGGTGGGGCGTCACTGCTTTCAAGGCGCTGCAGGGCGGATTCCAGGGTGTGGTGTGCAGACACGGTAGCGCCAAGACTTGAGAGCAGCCCTCCAAGAGCTTCGGTGACACGCTCATCATCATCAATTAATAGTATCGTGAGACTTTCGAACCAGGAGTGATCGCTAATAACACTTCCGGTATCGTCGATCGCATGGGTTGCAGCAGCCGGTAACGTGAGGGTGAAGGTTGTTCCCCTGCCTGGTTCAGAGATCATGGCGACGGGAATGTCGCACAATGCACTGAGCCGGCTGACAATCGCCAGTCCCAGTCCCAGTCCGTTCTGAATGGAGCGGTGATCGTTGTCTATCTGCATGAATTCTTCGAATACCTCGGCCTGGTATGCCTCATCAATCCCGATCCCCGTATCCGTTATTTCCAGCAGCAATTCCTGCCCTGTAACCCGTGCGCTGAGGCTGATCTCGCCCTCCGGGGTGTACTTGAGTGCATTGCTGAGAAGATTGCGGACAATTCTCGCGAGCATGACCCCATCGCTGAAAACGTGTTGCCCGGAAAGATCATGGAGGCGAAGAGACAGCCCTTTGGCAAGGATCTGTGGGGAAATTTCGTCGATGATCGGCTGTAACGTATCCAGCAAGTTGATGATGCGTTTCTTCGGTGTCAGACGGTGTGACTGCAGCCGTGACAGCATCAGCAGATGGTTCAGTAGCTCATTACAGGAGGCAATGGCGGTGTCCAGTTTTGCCACAATATCAGGCTGGGGGGTGTCGCTATTTTTCAGCATGGCGGCATAGAGGGTGGCCGCTTGCAAAGGCTGGCGAAGATCATGGCTTGCTGCCGCAAGAAAGCGGGTTTTACTGCTGCTGGCCTTCGTGGCTTGTTCGCTGGCTTGTTCGGCTTCGATGCGCAGGGCGATGTTGCTTATCTGGGAACGATGCATGTACAGGCTGAAGCCGCTCATGGAGACAAGACTGACCACCGGGATAAGCTTGATGATGAGCGGAGCATCGGGGACGTAAATCAGAATAAAAAAAAGCCAGGATAGAAAAACCGGTGTAATAAAACTGATAAAGATATCCGGATATACGCCCATGGAAACGGACGGAATAGACGTGGCAACAGAAAGGATGACCAGACAGGTCAGAACCGTGACCGGGGTTACTCCCGGCAAGAACAGATACGGAAAAGAAGACCAGAGAGCGGCCCAGATAATCGCCATATAGAGGTTGAGGTGGTGCCACTTCCGGGTTTTTCCTGATTCGATGGCGCGATGTCGATTATAGAAACGAATAAGGAAAATGGACTGTAAACCGACCAAAAATAACAGTGCATACCAGGCGAGGAATGGGGGTTTCTGGATCATGTCAAGGAAGAAGAGAGGCAGGGATCCGGCAATAATGGAGGAAAGCGCCATGCGTGAGCCTACTTCTTCCATAAACAGATTGTGTCGCTCTTGAAGAATCCGCTGGCGGTTGTTCGGTGCCGAACAGGGCAAGGTATCAGGCATGGTCGTATTTTTTTTAAAAGGTGTGATTGCAGTCTAGCTCGATTAGTGCGGCTTGTAAGTGCTGCCATGGCGAATTCACCCGTCAGGGTGAAGAGCGGCGAGATTCCAGGGTGCTCTAATGGTCGCCTCTCTGGGATGCGTCATTAATCGGGGTAAGCGTAATGATCAACAAGCAACTGACTCAACTGGCTGCGGCTATCGGCGTGGCTTCTATGATGACTGCCTGTGGCGGCGGTTCCTCCAGTTCCGGCGGCACGACAGTTGCTGCCGGCGGCAAGGGATTTGTGGTTTTTCCCGCAGCCGAAAGTGCGGGTGCTGTCTTGGTGCGAAGCGCCACTCCGCGGGCGGCCCTGTTTGCCGAATATCTGTACAGAACTGACGGTACCCCTGCCGGGACCACAAAGATCGTTGATGGCAGCAATAACGGTTTTGAAGTTGGCCGCTTTGGCGGTGGTTACATGGCGGATCTGGACGGCAAGATCTACTATGCGGGCAAGGACAGCTCTGGCGATGTGGAGCTGTGGGTCACTGATGGCACTGGCGCCGGCACGGAACGTGTTGCTGATCTTTATACCGGTGGCAGTGGTCAGCCACACAATATGGTTCCTGTGGCTGACAAATTGTTTATGAATGCGGTAGTGGATGATGCCAGCGGTGTGGGGCGAGAGCTGGTGGTTTTCGATCCCGCTTCCGGGGCATTCGAGGCGTTGACCTCGACTATTGATGGTAACCCGACCAGTAGTAATGCGCCTGAGTCGCTGACACCGGTGGAAGACGGTCTGTTTTTTTATGACCAGGATGCTGGCGATGTGTACTTTACCGATGGCTCGGTGGCAGGGACACTGAAAATCGCGACCAGTAACGACAACATTACCAACCTGAATAGTCCGCTGTCGAAATATCCTGAACTCATTGGGGATGATGATTGGATTGGCTACAAGGGCAAGCTGCTGTTTACCGGGCGTTTCAACGCAACCGATGCGCAAACGCGTCTCTACGAAATGGATCAAGATGGCAATATCAAAGAGATTGCCTTTGAAAATAACGGCTACACGGTACAGCTCGATATCACCCAGAATGTAGTTACCAGCAACGGCAAGGTGTATTTCGTTGCGGATGCAGGAGCCAATAACCCGGATCTGCATATCTTCGAATATGATGGCAGTTCCGTCGTTAGACTGACCGGTAGCGAAGGCAGCCGTCCTTATAATGACAGTCTGGTAGGCACGTCACTGGGTGTGTTCATGTATGTGGAGATGGCCGGGCTGCCTCCGTACCTTCTGCGTGTGGATAACACTAATGGTCCAGCAGGTGTTACGGCCGCGCTGCGTGGAAGCGGAGATTATTCCTTCGCTGATGTGGGTTACATGGTGGAGGCAAACGGTACGGTATTCTTTAGTGCTTACACCGAAGATGCTGGTGGCAGTGATTTCGGTACCGAACTGTGGAAAACCGACGGCACCCAGCAGGGGACAGAACTGGTTAAGGATATCAATGACACCATGGCGGGCGCAGACTCGCAGCCTTTCCCGCTGACATTCATGTATCAGGTTCCGCCGACGGTGAATCAAGGCCTGGGAAGCAAATACCTGTTCGTGGCGAATAACGGCAGTGAAGGTTTTGAGCCCTGGGGGTCTGATGGATCCGAGGCGGGCACCCTGCTGCTGAAGGATATCAGTGCGGGCAGTGGGAGTAGTGTCATCGACTAATTCAGTTAACAGTGAACAGTTAACAGCGGCGCGATAGCGCGTCGTTGTTACTTCCAGGAAGGAGGCCGCGACCATGTTTTGGCGCGGCCTTTTTGCGTTTAAAAGACAAGGAAAAAGCAAAACAAATACTTGACAGGTTATGCCGGTCGCGCAGCCTTCACTGTTCA